>NZ_VWWC01000157.1:0-16710 GCF_011753175.1 Burkholderia sp. Cy-637
TCGCCGTGGCAGGCGTCGCGGCCGCCGGCGCACCGCCGCCGCCCGCCGCGCCCGAAGGATCGGCGGCGAGCTGCGGGAACGAACCGGGCGAACCGCCACCGCCCGCGCCCGATGCCCCGCCGACCTTGTTGTCGTCATCGGAGCTCATCCGCGCCAGCAACTGGTGGATGGCGTTGTCGAGCTGCTGCAGCAACTGGATCAACTGGCTTTGCGCGCCGTTGGCGCCGCCGAGCGCGTCGATGCCGTTGCTGCCATTCACGTTGCCGATCGCAAGGGACATGTCGAACCCCGGGGAAGGTGAGATTCACCAAGCCTAAAGGCGAGCGGCGCGGCGAGGCCGTGCCGGCGGAAACGATGTACGCCGATCCGAAGCAGGCGATGAAAATTCGCGCCGCGCGACCTCCCGACGTGCAAGGGGCCGGATCCTCACTCGCCGCGTTCGCCAATCCGCAAGGGCTGGCCCCGCTCCAGCGCGGTGAGGCGCCCGCCCGCGCCGAGCTTGGCGAAGCTGTCCTCGAGCTGGGCCTGGGTCTCCTTGAGATGCACCCAGCCTTCGTTGTGGACGGCGACCAGCCGCGCCTCGGGAAACGCCTGCGCCGCCTCGAGCGCATCCTCGCTGCCCATCGTCATGTGGAAACGCCCGCGAGGCTCGGCCGCCCCCGTGAACAGCACCACCACGCGCGGCGAGCAGCGCCGCGCGACTTCCGCCGTGCCCTGATACCAGACGGTGTCGCCCGTCACGTAGACCAGGTCGCCCGGCTCGTCGATGCCGAGCGCGAAGCCGATCACGTCGCCCGAATACGGCTCGATGCCGACCGGCCCGTGGCGCGCCGGGGTCGCCGTGACCAGCAGGCGCCGGCCGTCGCGCGTCGGCAGCGTGCGCGTCTCGAAGGGGGCGAGACCGAGCGCATTGCCGCCCAGCCGCCGCGCCCCGGCCTGCGTCGTGTAGACCAGCGGCACGCGCGGCAGCATGGCGCGGCCGGCATGGTCGAGATTGTCGAAATGGTGGTCGTGGCTGAGCAGCACCGCGTCGAGCGCGCCGACCTCCTCGACCGACAAGGCCGGCCCGGTGGTCTTCTCGAAGCGAACCGGCTGCTCCTGGTAGAGCCCGGGCGGATCGAAGGTCGGATCGGTCAGCAGGCGCATGCCGTCGTATTCGATCAGCACCGTCGGGCCGCCGATCAGCGTCAGGGTCAGGTCTGGAGCCTTCATCGCGGGTTTCCTGTTCGGTTGGTGGAGGAAGCCATGCTAGGCTGCCGTTCCATGCTCGAAAATTCCCGAACTCTCGACAATGGCTGATCAAATTCGTACAACGCCCGACTGGGAAGACATCCGCGTGTTCGTCGCGCTGGCGCGTCACGGCAGCCTGTCGGCGGCGGCACGAGCCCTGTCGGTGTCGCATGCCACCATCTCGCGGCGCATCCAGTCGCTCGAACAGGCGCTGGGCGAACGGCTGGTCGAGCGCCGCCCCGACGGCTACGTGCTGACGCCGGCCGGCACCCGCACGCTCGGCTCGGCCAGCGAGATGGAAGCCGCCGCCGCGCAACTGGGCCGCGGCGGCCCCGACGACAGCCCGCGCGGCCTGGTGCGGATCAACGCGCCGCCCAGCCTGGCCCAGCACTTCCTGATCGCGCGGCTGGCGACGCTGACCGCCCGTCATCCCTCGCTCGATATCGATCTCGCCTCGGACTTCCGGGTGGTCAGCCTGGAGCGGCGCGAAACCGACATCGCGCTGCGCTTCGGGCGGCCCGAGGACGGCGACGTGCTGGCCCGCTGCGTCGCGACCCTGGGCTACGGGCTGTTCGCCGCGCCGTCGCTGGCCGCCGGGCTCGCGGCCGGCGGCGCGCCGGTGTTCGTCGGCTTCGACGAGGCCAATGCGCACCTGCCGGAGGCGGCCTGGCTCGCTCGGCATTTCCCGAAGGCCCGGCTGGCGCTGCGCGGCGGCAGCTACCTGGCACAGGCCAGCGCGGCCGGCGCGGGCGCGGGCGTCGCCCTGCTGCCGAATTTCATCGGCCGCGCCGATCCGGCGCTGGTGCCGTGCCGGCTGGCCCATGCGCCGCCGGCACGCGAGATCTGGCTGCTGACGCGGCGCGAGGCCCGCAAGGACCTGCCGACGCGGACCGTCGCCGATCATCTCGGGGAAGTGTTCGCGGACGCGGCCGGCGAGCTGGCCTGAACCGGACGCAGGCAGCCGTGCCCCGTCGTGAATCAGGCAAGAATGGGGAATTAACGCGGGGAATTAACGTGGAAAATTAATGCGGGGAACCCGCGGGAAGATGAACACGGGGAAAGGAAAAACAGACGGGAAGATTGAGCAAGACGCCGGCGGCGGCGCCTTCCTCCTTGCGCGAGATGCGCGCGGCCCGCAAGGGGCCGTGCCTCGATCCGGCAGTGACGGCGGGATCAGTTGTCCTGCGGACACTGCAGGTTGCAGCCGTCCGGATCGCCCAGGTCGCCCTTCTTGCGGGCTTCCGTGCGCTTGCCGGTCTGGTACTTCTTCGACGGCGCCGAGGCCGCGAACTGCATCTGCGGATGCTCGTTGAACTTGAACTGGTCGGTCAGGATGCCGCCCGGCACGCCCGGCGCATTCTGCGCGAAGGACACCGAGGCGACGGCGGACAGCACGCCGACCGTGAGGCCCACGGCGGCAAGATTGGCGAGGAGTTTCATGACGTCTGGCGCCGTGTCGCGGCGCGATGGCTGGAATTGTTGGCTAAACGAAAAGCGTAGCGCAAATGCGCGCCGCTTGCATTGGCCACGGCTTGCCTCGCGTTACCGGCGGTTTCGGGGGACAGGCGAATTCCCGTCCCCCTGACGGCTCTCTCGCCCCGCTCAAACCGCCGTGGTGCCCGACAGGCCGTCCGCCACCGACAGCAGCGTGCCGCAGGCGGCGGGATCGTAGCCGTCGAGCCCCGCCACCGTCTCGCGATAGGGTTCGTCGCGCAGCAGCGACAGCGCGCCCGCCAGCGGCGGTCCGCCGAGCCGCCCCTGCTCGCAGGCGAAGTAATAGTCCTCGTCGACCACCGGAATGAAGGCCAGCCCGAAGTGATGCGCGGCCGGCTCGACGCCGAAGCCCAGATCGGCCATCCCGCTGGCCACGAAGGCCGCGATCGCCGAATGGGTCAGCTCGGCCGAGGCATAACCGTTGATCCGCTCGGGATCGACGCCGATCTCGCGCAACGCCAGGTCGAGCAGCATGCGCGTGCCGGAACCGGGCTGGCGGTTGACGAAGCGCACGTCCTCGCGCGCCAGGTCGGCCAGCCCCACCACGCCCTTGGGATTGCCGCGCGGGATGAACAGGCCCTGTTTGCGCCGCGTCAGGTGGATCAGCACGTGGCGCGTGTCGTCGAGCCAGGGCCGGTAGATCTGCGCGCAATTGGCGCGGAACGCGCCGCGCGGCAGGTGGAAGCCCGCCATGTCGCATTCGCCGCGCGCCAATGCCTTCACGGCCTCCACGCTCTCGCGGTACTTGATGTCGACCTGGGCATGCCCGTCCACCAGGGCCGACACCAGGGCCGCCACCGCGTAGCCGTGCGAGGCGTGGATCCGCAGCGCGCCGGGATGCTGGGTCAGCCGGCGGTTCAGCTCGCTGGCCACCTCGGCCGCCAGCGCCCGCAGATTGCCGCCCAGCCGCTCGCCCACCAGCCGCTGCGCGCCGATCACGGCCGCGCCCAGCTCCGAGAGCGAGGTGCCCTTGCCGCGCGCGGTCTCGATCAGCGCGCCGCCGACGCAGGCTTCCAGCGCCCGCAGCAGGCCCCAGGCGTGCCGGTAGGACAGCCCCTTGGCCTCCGCGGCCTGCGCGATGCTGCCGGTGGTCGCGACCAGCTCGAGCAACGGCACCACATCGGACAGGCTCGCCGTGCGCCCTTCGCTGTCGCGCACGATCAGATGTGCGTCGCATTCGACTCGAATCATTTATGCAGCCTCATTTCTTATTGCGACCTGAATTCTAACGGCTTATCGTCTTCAACACTCGATCAAACAGCAGTGTCAGTGCCCGGTTATATGCAGTAGCCGTGCATATAGACCTGGAGGAGCTCAGGATGTCCCCATCCCCCGTTTCAGCAGACGCGCTGGTATCCCGCCACGCGCGCGCCGATCAATCGCTGGTCGCGATCCTGCACGCGATCCAGGACGACGCCGGCTACGTGCCCGAGGGCTGCGTGCCCTTGTTGGCCAAGACCTTGAACCTGTCGCGCGCCGAAGTCCATGGCGTGTTGACCTACTACCACCACTTCCGCACCACCCCGCCCGCGCGCGTGACGATCCAGCTGTGCCGCGCCGAAGCCTGCCGCAGCCTCGGCGGCGAAGCGCTGGTCGAGCACGCGCAGGCGCGCACCGGCTGCCGCATCGACCAGGGCGCGCAAGGCGATGTCGAACTGGAATCGGTCTACTGCCTCGGTTTCTGCGCGCAGTCCCCCTCCGCGATGATCAATGGTGAACCTCACGCGCGCATGACAGCGGCGCGTTTCGATGCGCTGCTCGCCGCGGCCGATCTCAAGGAGCCCGCATGAGCCAGGCCGCAGTCCGCATTTACGTCCCCCGCGATTCGGCCGCGCTGGCCGTCGGCGCCGAGGCGCTGGCGCGTGCCATCGCCGCCGAGGCCGCCGCGCGCGGCCTGGCGATCGAGCTGGTCCGCAATGGCTCGCGCGGCCTGCTCTGGCTGGAGCCGCTGGTCGAGGTGGCCACGCCGGCCGGCCGCGTCGGCTACGCGAATCTCGACGCGGCCCAGGTCGGCGCGCTGTTCGACGCCGGCTGGCTCGAGGGCGGCGAACATCCGTCGCGCGTCGGCCTGGTCGATGAACTGCCCTACCTGAAGAAGCAGCAGCGGCTGACCTTCGCGCGCATCGGCATCACCGATCCGCTGTCGATCGACAACTACCTCGCGCACGGCGGCCTGGAAGGGCTGCGCCGCGCGCTCACGCTGGACGGCGCCGCGGCCTGCGAGGAACTGATCGAATCGGGCCTGCGCGGACGCGGCGGCGCCGCGTTCCCGGCCGGCATCAAGTGGCGCACCGTGCGCCAGGCGCAGGCGACGCAGAAGTACGTGGTCTGCAATGCCGACGAGGGCGACTCGGGCACCTTCTCCGACCGCCTGGTCATGGAGAGCGATCCCTACTGCCTGATCGAGGGCATGATCATCGCCGGCGTGGTGACGGGCGCCACGCAAGGCCATATCTACGTGCGCAGCGAATACCCGCATGCGATCGCCGCGCTGAACCAGGCGATCGAGCGGGCCCGCGCGGCCGGCTGGCTCGGCGCCGACGTGCTCGGCTCGGGCCGCGCCTTCGAGCTGTTCGTCGCCAAGGGCGCCGGCGCCTATGTCTGCGGCGAGGAAACGGCCCTGCTCGAATCGCTGGAAGGCAAGCGCGGCGTGGTGCGCGCCAAGCCGCCGCTGCCCGCGCTGCAGGGCCTGCACGGCCAGCCCACCGTGATCAACAACGTCATCACGCTGGCCACCGCGCCGATCATCTTCGCGCGCGGCGCCCAGTTCTACCGCGACTACGGCATGGGCCGCTCGCGCGGCACCCTGCCGTTCCAGCTGGCGGGCAACATCCGCCAGGGCGGCCTGGTCGAGCTCGCCTTCGGCGTCACGCTGCGCGAGCTGCTGTTCGAGTTCGGCGGCGGCACCGCCAGCGGCCGGCCGGCGCGCGCCGCCCAGGTGGGCGGCCCGCTCGGCACCTACCTGCCGGACAGCCAGTGGGACATCCCGCTCGACTACGAGGCCTATGCCGCGGTCGGCGCGGTGGTCGGGCACGGCGGCATCGTGCTGCACGACGACAGCTCCAACCTCGCCGAGCTCGCCGAATACGCGATGCAGTTCTGCGTGCACGAGTCCTGCGGCAAGTGCACCCCGTGCCGGATCGGCTCGACGCGCGGCGTCGAGACCATCGCCCGGATCCGCGCCGGCGACACCTCCGAGCGGCAGGTGCACCTGCTGCGCGACCTCTGCGACACCATGATGGCCGGCTCGCTGTGCGCGATGGGCGGCATGACGCCGTACCCGGTGCTCTCGGCGCTCGACCACTTCCCGGAAGATTTCGGACTCGGCGGCGCCCATGCGGCAGCCAAAGCCGCGGCCTGACAGGAGACAAGCGATGTCCACCCAAGCATTCGATTCCTCGCGCGCCGGCGGCTGCGGCTCCGGCAACTGCGCCTGCAAGAGCGCCGCGCAAGCGCGACGCGATCCCTTCGACGACACCGACTACGGCACCCCGTTCCGCCACGCCGACACCGACGTCACGCTCGAGATCGACGGCCAGTCGGTGACCGTGCCGGCCGGCACCTCGGTGATGCGCGCGGCGGTGGAAGCCGGCGTGCACGTGCCCAAGCTGTGCGCCACCGATTCGCTCGAACCCTTCGGCTCGTGCCGGCTGTGCCTGGTCGAGATCGAGGGCCGGCGCGGCACGCCGGCCTCCTGCACCACGCCGGTCGAGGCCGGCATGAAGGTGCGCACCCAGAGCGATCGGCTGCAGGGCCTGCGCCGCAACGTGATGGAGCTCTACATCTCCGATCACCCGCTCGACTGCCTGACCTGCCCCGCCAACGGCGATTGCGAGCTGCAGGACATGGCCGGCGTGGTCGGCCTGCGCGAGGTGCGCTACGGCTTCGAGGGCGACAACCACCTGAAGGCGAAGAAGGACGAGTCGAACCCCTACTTCAGCTACGACCCGTCCAAGTGCATCGTCTGCAACCGCTGCGTGCGCGCCTGCGAGGAAACCCAGGGCACCTTCGCGCTGACGATCGCCGGGCGCGGCTTCGAATCGCGCGTGGCCGCCGGCGAGAGCGGCAGCTTCATGGAATCGGAATGCGTGTCCTGCGGCGCCTGCGTGGCGGCCTGCCCGACCGCGACGCTGCAGGAAAAGACCGTCAGCTTCATGGGCCAGGCCGAGCACTCGGTGATCACGACCTGCGCCTACTGCGGCGTGGGCTGCTCGTTCAAGGCCGAGATGAAGGGCTCGCAGGTGGTGCGCATGACGCCCCACAAGAACGGCCTGGCCAACGAGGGCCATGCCTGCGTGAAGGGCCGCTTCGCCTGGGGCTACGCCACCCACAAGGACCGCATCACCAAGCCGATGATCCGTGAAAAGATCACCGACCCGTGGCGCGAGGTGAGCTGGGACGAGGCACTGAACTACGCCGCCTCGCAGTTCCGCAAGCTGCAGGACAAGTACGGCCGCGACTCGATCGGCGGCATCACCTCCTCGCGCTGCACCAACGAGGAAACCTACCTGGTGCAGAAGCTGGTGCGCGCCGCGTTCGGCAACAACAACGTCGACACCTGCGCGCGCGTATGCCACTCGCCGACCGGTTACGGCCTCAAGACCACGCTCGGCGAATCGGCCGGCACCCAGACCTTCGCCTCGGTCGCGAAGGCCGACGTGATCGTGGTGATCGGCGCGAACCCGACCGACGGCCATCCGGTGTTCGGCTCGCGCCTGAAGCGCCGCGTGCGCGAAGGCGCCAAGCTGGTGGTGATCGACCCGCGCCGCATCGACATCGTCGACAGCGCGCACGTGAAGGCCGCGCATCACCTGCAACTGCGCCCCGGCACCAATGTCGCGATGATCAATTCGCTGGCCCACGTGATCGTCACCGAAGGGCTGCTCGACGAGGCCTTCATCGCCGAGCGCTGCGAGACGCGCGCCTTCGACGAATGGCGCGCCTTCGCCGCGCGCGAGGAGAACTCGCCCGAGGCCAACCAGGCGATCACCGGCGTGCCGGCCGAGCAGGTGCGGCTGGCCGCGCGGCTCTACGCGAACGGCGGCAACGCGGCGATCTACTACGGGCTCGGCGTGACCGAGCACGCGCAGGGCTCGACCATGGTGATGGGCATCGCCAACCTGGCAATGGCCACCGGCAACGTCGGCCGCGAAGGCGTGGGCGTCAACCCGCTGCGCGGCCAGAACAACGTGCAGGGCTCCTGCGACATGGGCTCGTTCCCGCACGAGCTGCCAGGCTACCGCCACATCAGCGACACCACGGTGCGCGCGCAGTTCGAGGCGGCCTGGCAGGCGACGCTGCAGCCCGAACCGGGCCTGCGCATCCCGAACATGTTCGACGCGGCGCTCGACGGCAGCTTCAAGGGCCTCTACTGCCAGGGCGAGGATATCGTCCAGTCGGATCCGAACACGCAGCATGTGGCGGCCGCGCTGTCCTCGATGGAATGCATCGTGGTGCAGGACATCTTCCTGAACGAGACCGCCAAGTACGCGCACGTGCTGCTGCCGGGCTCGACCTTCCTCGAGAAGGACGGCACCTTCACCAACGCCGAGCGCCGCATCTCGCGCGTGCGCCGCGTGATGCCGCCGCTGGCCGGCTACGCCGACTGGGAAGTCACGCTGCTGCTGTCGAAGGCGCTCGGCTACGAGATGCAGTACTCGCATCCGTCCGAGATCATGGACGAGATCGCCGCGCTCACGCCGACCTTCTCGGGCGTCTCCTACGAGAAGCTCGACCAGCTCGGCAGCATCCAGTGGCCGTGCAACGAGGCGGCCCCGGAAGGCACGCCGACCATGCACATCGACGGCTTCGTGCGCGGCAAGGGCCGCTTCGTGATCACGCAGTTCGTGGCCTCGCCGGAGAAGGTCAACGCGCGTTATCCGCTGATCCTGACCACCGGCCGGATCCTCTCGCAGTACAACGTCGGCGCGCAGACGCGCCGCACCGAGAACGTCCACTGGCACGACGAGGACCGGCTCGAGATCCATCCGCACGATGCCGAGGAGCGCGGCATCCATACCGGCGACTGGGTCGGCATCGAGTCGCGCGCGGGGCAGACGGTGCTGCGCGCGCTGGTGTCGGACCGCATGCAGCCGGGCGTGGTCTACACCACCTTCCACTTCCCGGAATCGGGCGCCAACGTGATCACCACCGACAGCTCGGACTGGGCCACCAACTGCCCCGAGTACAAGGTCACGGCGGTGCAGGTGCTGCCGGTCACGCAGCCGTCCGAATGGCAGCAGAAGTATTCGCGCTTCAACACCGAGCAGATCGGCCTGCTGCAGCAACGCGAAACGGCCGTGCCGGCCGGTTCGGGCAAGTGAGGAGGCGCGCGACATGAAGGTCGAACACCTGGTCACGATGGCCAACCAGATCGGCACCTTCTTCGCCTCGATGCCCGATCGCGGCGAGGCGGTGAACGGCGTCGCCGATCACATCAAGCGCTTCTGGGAGCCGCGCATGCGCCGCACCCTGCTCGCGGTGCTCGACGAGCCCGAGGGCGAGGTGTTCCGCTCGCTCGAGCCGATCGTGCAGGAGGCGCTGCTCACGCATCGCGCGCTGCTCGAACCGGCGGCCTCGCCGGCCGTCTAGGCGGGCCGCGGCAGGCAGGCGGCGCGACTCGACGGGCCGCATACGACAAGGCGCCGACATGCGAGATGCATGTCGGCGCCTTTCTCTTTGGATCCGCCCGTTCCCGCCGTCACGCGCGCCGGTCGACCGCCGCGAACCAAGTCTCGCAATGCCTGAGCAGCGCGTTCGCATCCGACGCGGATCGGCCGCGCGCGGCCAGGTAACCGTCGGGCCGGATCAAATAGAAACAGGGCCGCGTATGACCATAGGCCTCGTCGAGCGGCGGCGCGCCATCCTCGTCGGTATCGATCACGCGCCAGGTGCGGATCGCGCCCGGCATCAGCCGGTCGAGCGCTTGCGCCAGGCGGCTGCCGTCCGGGTCGCCGGCCTGCCCGGCATCGCCCGCCTCGCCGGCCGGCCCCGCCTCGAGCAGCAGCAGCGTGAAGTGCGCGGGATCGTGCAGGTCGAACACCCGCGCCACGCCGGGCGCGCCGCCCAAGGGCCCGTCCAGCACCCGCAGCAGCGCGTCGGGTGCGCGTTCGCCCGCGCGCGGACCGCCGTCCAGCACGCGTTCGAGCGTCAGCGGGCTGCGCCGGTACTGCACCGCCAGTTCGCTGACCGAGCGGCGCAGCGCATCGCGCACCGGGCCCAGCGAGGCCAGCACCGGCACGACGTGCTCGCGCAGCAGCTTCAGCGGCCCGTGATCGGCCTCCACCACCTGGGTGATGAAGCTGGTCTGCCGCAGCACCTCGCGTTCGATCGGATGACGCTCGGCGTGATAGGTGTCGAGCAGCCGCTCCGGCGCGCCGGCCGTCAGCACGCGCGCGAGTTTCCAGCCGAGGTTGAAGGCTTCCTGGATGCCCGTGTTCATGCCCTGCGCGCCGGCCGGGCTGTGCACGTGCGCGGCGTCGCCGGCGAACAGCACGCGGCCGATGCGCAGATGCTCGACCATGCGGCTGTGCAGATGGAAGTAGGACGACCAGCCCAGCTCGTCGATCGCCAGATGCGGATCGATGCGCTCGCGCACCAGCGCGCGACAGGTTTCCAGCGAGGGCGCAGCCTCGCTGCCTGCGCCGCCCTCGCCGAGTTCGTCCGAAGCCCGTGTAGCGGGTACCCCGTCGCCTTCGCGCTCCGCGGCTTGCGTGTTCCGCGGCGGCCGATCGGCGACGATCCGGTAGCGCCCCTGCCCCAGCGGCAGCATTCCCGCCAGGCCGTCGTGCGTCGCATGCAGGTGGATCTCGTCGTCGGGCCAGCCCGGCTCGGCCGCGACGTCGGCCAGCAGGAAGGTCTGCTCGAAGGCATGGCCGGCGAAGCTCGCGCCCAGCAGGTGCCGCAGCGTGCTGTGCGCGCCGTCGGCGGCGACCAGCCAGGACGGCGCCAGCATTTCCTCGCGCCCGTCCTCGTGTTCCAGCAGCACGCGCAATGTCTCGCCCTCCTGGCGGCAGCGCGTGAGCTTGACGCCGCGCTCGATCAGGATGTCGAAGGAAGCGAGATGCTCGGTGAGGATGCGCTCGGTCTCGGTCTGCTCCAGCATCAGCAGATAGGGGTAGCGCGTCTGCAGCGGATCGAAATCGAGCTCGGCGATTCGACGCCCGGCCGATACCAAGTGCGCGACGCGCGCGCGATGTCCGAGCTCGAGGAAGGGCTCGACGATGCGGTGCTGTTCGAACAGCTCCAGCGTGCGCGCCTGGATCCCGATCGCGCGCGAATGCGGGGCCGGCCGGCGGGCCTGGTCGACGATGCGCACGGGCAGTTTGGCCCTCGCCAGCGACAGCGCGGCCGCCAGGCCGGTGGGCCCGGCGCCGACGATCAGCACCGGCGCGATATCCAGCGGGACGGCAAGCATCTCAACCTCCGCGATCCAGGACGGTCCCCAAGTCTACGCCCGCCGCCGCACGCGTTCCAGACGCACACGCGCAAATGGACGGGCCCGACGCGCGCTGTGGGAAAATGCGTCTTTCTCGCCAGTCTTGCGTCATGGAATCCGTTTTCGATCGCGCGTTCGCGGCGCATCGGGCAGGCCGCCTGGCCGATGCCGAGCGCGACTACCGCGCCGCGCTCGCGGCCAACCCGTCCGATGCCGATGCGCTGCATCTGTTCGGCGTGCTGCGTCATCAACAGGGGCAGAACCAGGAAGCGGCCGATCTGGTCGGCCGCGCGGTGGAGCTGCGCCCGAACGATGCCGCGCTGCACCTCAATCTCGGCAATGCGCTGAAGGCGCTGGGCCGGATCGACGACGCGATCGTGCGCTTTCGCAACGCGCTGACGCTGGCCCCCGACTTCCCGCTCGCGCACTACAACCTCGGCAATGCCTATGCCGCGCAGGAGCGTCACGAGGATGCGGTGGATGCCTTCGAGCGCGCGCTGCGGCTCTCGCCCGGCGATGCCTCGATCCACAACAACCTCGGCAACGCGCTCAACGCGCTGGGCCGCCACGAGGCGGCCTTCGCCGCGTTCCGCCGCGCGCTGGCGCTGCGACCGGGCCATGCCGGCGCGCACAACAACCTCGGCATGGCGCTGGCCGCGCTCGGCCAGGCCGACGAGGCCGTCTCGCATTTCCAGGCGGCGATCGGCTCCGAGCCGCGCTTCGCGGCCGCGCATTTCAATCTCGGCAACACGCTCGACGCGGTGGGCCGCCACCAGGAAGCGGTGCAGGCCTTCGAGACGGTGCTGGGCCTGCACCCGGCCTTCCCGCTCGCGCTGCTCGGGCTCGGCAATGCGCTGGCCGCGCTCGGCCGCCATGCCCAGGCACGCGCGCGCTACGAGCGCGCGGTCGGCCTCGATCCCTCACTGGTACTGGCCTGGCTCAACCTCGGCACCGCCCATCACGCGCTCGGCGCGCACGAGCTGGCGCTGCGCGCCTTCGACCAGGCGCTGCGCCTGGCGCCCGACCACACGCTGGCGCGCATGCATCGCGCCGTCACCCTGCTGACGTTGCGCGACTTCCGGCGCGGCCTGCCCGAATACGAGGCGCGCCACGCGCTGCCGGGCGCGCCCGCGGCGGGCGAGCCGCGCTGGCATGGCGAGCCGATCGAAGCGCGCACGCTGCTGGTCCGTGCCGAACAGGGTTTCGGCGACACGCTGCAGTTCGCGCGCTTCGTGCCGCTGGCGCGCGAGCGCTGCGCGCGATTGGTGTTCGAGGTGCAGCCCGAGCTGCTGTCGCTGTTCGCGCCGCTGGCCAAGGCCTGGCGCGTCGGCGTCGTGGCGAGCGGGCAAGGCCGTCACGGCGCCGACCTCGGCTGCTCGCTGCTGAGCCTGCCCTTCGCGCTCGGCCTGGACTTCGACGAGATCCCCTCGCGCACGCCCTATCTGTCGGTACCCGACCACGCGCGACGCCGCTTTCGCGGCTCGCTCGGCGGCCAGTCCAGGCGCAAGCTCGGCATCGTCTGGTCGGGGCGGCGGCAGGTACAGGAGAATCGCGCCGCGCCGTTCGCCGCGCTCGCGCCGCTGTTCGAGATTCCCGGCGTCGACTGGATCGTGCTGCAGCCGGAGCTGTCGGCCGAGGATCGCGCCGCGCTCGCGACGCATCCGCAGCGCGCGCGCATTCATCGCGCCGAAGGGCTCGATGATTTCGCCGCCACCGCCGCGCTGATCGACCGGCTCGACGGCGTGGTGGCGATCGACACGGCCGTCGCGCATTTGACGGGCGCGCTCGGCAAGCCGCTGTGGCTGATGCTGGCATTCGCCGCCGACTGGCGCTGGTTCACCGGCGAGGACAGCCCCTGGTATCCGCGCGCCGAGCTGTTCCGCCAGAGCGAGCCGGGCGCCTGGGATCCGGTGGTCGCCGCGGTGGCGGCGCGCATCCGGGCCGGTTAGGGCGGCGCATGCGGGCCGGCTTCATGCCGCCTGCCCGGCAAACGCAAAAGGGAGCGCCGAAGCGCTCCCTTTTCCTTGTGCCGCCGGCGCTGCCCGCGGCAGCGCCGTGCTCAGACCGCCTTGTATTGATTGCGCGATTCCGGCGTGCGATACAGCACCAGGGTCGCGATCAGGCCGCAGATCGCCGCCACGCCGAGCCACAGCCCCGGCGCCGCCTTGTTGTGGGTCTCGTGGATCAGCAGGGTCGAGATCGCCGGCGTGAAGCCGCCGATGGTGGTCGCCAGGCTGTAGGCCAGCGAGAAGCCGGCGGTGCGCACCTCGGCCGGCATCACCTCGGTGAGCGCCACCACCATCGCGCCGTTGTAGGAGCCGTACAGGAAGGACAGCCACAGCTCGACCAGCAGCAGGCGCAGGAAGGACGGCTCGGCCACCAGCCATTGCACGGCGGGATAGGCCGTCAGCAGGGTCAGCACGGTGAAGGTGATCAGCACCGGGCGGCGGCCGATGCGGTCCGAGATGCTGCCCCAGACCGGCAGCCAGACCAGGTTCGACAGGCCGACGCAGACCGTCACCACCAGCGCGTCGATCGAGGACAGGTGCAGTTCCTCCTTGCCGAAGGTCGGCGTATAGGCCGTGATCATGTAGAAGGACACGGTGGTCATGATCACCATGCCCATCCCGGCCAGCACCACGCCCCAGTTCTTCAGCATCGACTGCATGATCTCGCCCATGCTCGGGCGATGGCGGCGCGCCAGGAACTCGTCGGTTTCCTTCAGCGAACGGCGTACAAAAAACAGGAACGGCACGATCAGGCAGCCGATCAGGAACGGCACGCGCCAGCCCCAGCTCGTCATCTGCTCGACCGGCAGCACGCTGTGCAGCACCACGCCAACCAGCGCCGCGAACACCACCGCCACCTGCTGGCTGCCCGACTGCCAGGCGGTGTAGAAACCCTTGTTGCCCTTGGTGGCGATCTCGGACAGGTAGACCGACACGCCGCCCAGCTCGACCCCGGCCGAGAAACCCTGCAGCAGGCGCCCGAGCAGCACCAGGATCGGCGCGAGCATGCCGATGGTGCTGTAGCCGGGCACGACGGCCACCGCCAGCGTGCCGAGCGCCATCAGGCCCAGGGTCAGGATCAGGCCCTTGCGGCGGCCGTGGTGGTCGATATAGGCGCCCAGCACGATCGCGCCGACCGGCCGGATCAGGAAGCCCGCGCCGAACACCGACAGCGCCAGCATCAGCGAGGCGAACGCGTCGCCGCTCGGAAAGTAGGTCTTGGCGATGGCCGAGGCGTAATAGCCATAGACCATGAAGTCATACATTTCCAGGAAGTTGCCGCTGACCACGCGGAATACGGTCCTGGCCTTCGATTCCGACTGGACGGAGGTGTGGGTCGCTGTAGACATTGTGTTATCTCATCTGGCTTTCGCGCGAGGCTCGCGCAGCGTGTGGTGTCGCCGCACCGGGGCCGGCCGTCGGGCCGCCGACCGGCGCCCGCCGACTGTACCGCAGTGTCGCGCAATTCGCTGCGCCAAGGTATGCGGGGAAGTGATGAGAAGCGCGACGTTTCTTGCAAATCGATTACAGATCGAGCAAGAAGGCGGCTTAGCGAGAAAGGAAATTGTCAGAAAAGATGCGGGCGGGCGCCCGCATCCCTCATTTCGCGGCCGGCGACAGGCCGCGTTCGTTCTGCTGCTGGAGCTGCTGCACCTGCCGTTCGAGATCGCGCAACTGCAGCCGCGAGGCACGCTGCTCCACTTCGAGCGCCTGAGCCTGGTCCTGCGCGGCCTGCTGGCGGGCGTCGATCTCGCTGCGCTGCTGGCGCGCCAGGTCGAGGTCGGTCTGCAGGCGCTTGGCGTGATCCTCGGACAGGCCGATCACGCGCTCGAGGAAGGTTTTCTGCGCGGCCAGCTCGGTGCGGCGCAGCTCGATATCCGATAGCTGCACGGTCTGGTCGGCGAAGTTCTGGTAGACCATCTCCGCGCGCGGCCGCTCCTGCGATTTGACGACGCGCCAGAAATGCTTGTCCTGGAACAGCGCCACGTAATAGGTCATCTCGGGCGGATAGAACAGCAGGCTCGCGCCGTAGCTGCCGTTGTAGGTGGTGCGCATCTCCGTGAGGCGATGCTCGCGCAGCATGCCCATCAGCTCCGCGACATTGCCTTGCGCCTCGCCGGCCACCGGCGAGGACGAGGCGGCCGCGCCCTGGCCGTCGTCGGGCGTCAGGGTGGTCACGTCGGGGCGCGTGCCGGCCACCGGCGGCGCGGATTCCGGCACGGCCTGGGGCACCTCGGCAGGCGCCTGCGCCGCCGTGTTATCGGCCGATGCGGCGCTCGCCGCGTCGGCCGCGCTGGCCACGCCGGCCGCCGACACGATCGTGGCCAGCGCCAGCCACGATGCCGCGCGACCGAGGCCGGCGAGCTTGCTCCGCTTGTTCAAGCTGAGGCTCCTGATGGATGGGAAGACGCGCGATTATCGCCTGAAAACGCCAGGCGGCCGCCGGCAGAAACTGCAGGACGGCCGCCTGGCGCAAGATGCACGGCGCGACCGGGCGCGACTCGGTCGGGAACACACTTCGGCGCCGCGCCTCGCGACCGCGCTTCGGAGCCGTGTTAGAGCCGTGTCTCGCGCGCGGCCCGCAGGAAGGTGTCGAGCAGCGGCGTGCAGTCGAGCAGCTCGGCGCCGCCCGCGCGGTGGAACTCCGGATGCCACTGCACGCCCACCACGAAGGGCGCGCGGCGATAGCGGATGCCCTCGATGATGCCGTCCTCGGCCGACACCGCCTCGATATTGAGATCGCGGCCGAGATCGCGGATCGCCTGGTGGTGGATCGAGTTGACCAGGGCATCGCGACGGCCCGGGAACATGTTGGCCAGCGTCGAGTTGTCGGGGAAGCGAATCGCGTGGCGATGCTGGTCGTAATGCTCGCTGACGTGCACGCCTGCGGTCGGCACGTCGGTGGCGATGTCCTGGTAGAGCGAGCCGCCGAACGCGACGTTGATCAACTGGCAGCCGCGGCACACGCCGAGCACCGGCTTGCCCGACTCGACGAACTCGTGCAGCAGCTCGAGTTCGTACATGTCGCGCACGCGATCGCCGGGCCATTCCGGGCGCGCGTCCGAGGCCGCGTAGGTTTGCGGCGAGACGTCGGCGCCGCCTTGCAGCAGCAGCCCGTCCAGGTGTTTCGCGTAGTCGCGCAGGCGGATGTTGCTCGGGTGCAGCATGCCCTGGTGGCCGACCGTCGGGATCATGAACACCAGCACGTCGCGCGACATCACCCAGTGGGCGATCGACTCCTCCAGGTATTGAAGCGTCTTGCCGCGCAGGCCGCTGGCACCGGGTTCGGGATGGAAGATGCGGGCCGACACGCCGATGCGCAGCGTGCGCTGCGTGATGCGCTGGCCGGCGCGATCAAACAGGCGCCGGGCGCGCGCCGCGATGATGCGGCCGAACACCGACCAGGGCGTATCGCTCTGTTTCAGGTAGGCGGGTGGTGCCGCCGGCTGCGCGGAGGCGGGCGGCGGACGGGCGGTCTCGAAGTCGGGCGCCGCGCCGAAACCGGGCGGCGGCGCGCCGGGCCTGGCACCGGCCGGCTCG
>NZ_VWWC01000158.1:0-16532 GCF_011753175.1 Burkholderia sp. Cy-637
GCCACCGTGGTGAGGCCGCCGGCCAGCGCCGTGGCGCCGCCCGACAGGGCACCGGCCGCCGTGCTCGTCACCGTGCCGAGGCCGGTCGTGACGGCCCCGAGGCCGCCCGTCAGGGCGCCCGCGCCGGTCGATAGCGCGCCGGTCGCCGTGCTCAGCACGCCCGTCAACGCGCCGGCGGGATTCGTCACGACGGTCTGCAGTCCGCTGATCACGCCGGCCAGCGGCGTGTTCTGCGCGAGTCCCTCGACCGTGCTCACCAGGCCGCCGAGCGAGGACTTGAGCGGTCCGATGGCGTTGCCCAGCGACAGGTCGAGGAGGGTGGCGCCATTGGCCGTCAGCTTGAGTTCGGCGCCCACGCTCGGATTGAGCGCGGCATTCACGCCCAGCGAGGTGCCGGCCAGGCTGCCGAGGGCGCCCAGCGAAGCACCGCTCGCATTGAGCGAGCTGTTCAGATTCAGATTGGCCCCCAGCCCGGTGACGATGTTGCCGACATCGGCCATCGCCGGCGCTGCCGCCGCGAGACCGAATGCCGTCGCCGCCGAAAGCGCGATGCTCGACAACTTGAAGTGTTGTTTCATTTGTGACCCCATGTCAGTTGGTCCTGCCGTCGGGTAAAGCGGTCATGCGGCAGACTGCACTGCAGGGTCCGTGCCAACGCACCGGCGCAATCGACAACGGCGCGTTTCGTCGAACAAATCGTCGGGATCGGACTGCCAAGTATCGTCGGAGCAAATTCGCGACGACGAGCAGGCCTTGCGCTACGCATCGGAAAATCGTTCGCGTAACGTAACAAGCGAATGGAACGTTACGCTCGGCGTGCGTAACGATTCGAATCCAGGTAGACAAAATTCCCGTAAAAAATTACAGTCCTTTTCCCTGAACTCTCACAAATAATTCATCAAGATCTGCTCATGCGCGAAGCTCGACCCTTTCCGCATCGAGTCCATACCCACCTCCTGAGCGCCTGCCCAGTGCGATCGCAGTTCATCCATCAATAAAAAATCCGCGACTGAATCGAATTATTTTTTAAATAAATTCCCGAACATCCGTTTCAATCATCGCCACACCTCAATCACGATAATCGACGCCGGCAGGCTCCGCCAATTCAAATCGGCGAATTGAATTTTCTTAAACTTCTAACGTTATCGTCGGATCAATAAAAGCCGCCTGCCCTTGCGCGAAGCACTCAGGCGGCGGCACGCGAGGCGGCCGCCACGCCGAGCATCGCCTCGACGAAGGCGACGAAGGCCCGCGCGCGCGATGGTGCGAGGCGCCCGGCCGGAAACACGGCCCACAGTTCGACGGGCGGCAGCGTCCAGTCATCGAGCACGCTAAGCAGGCGAGCGTCGCGCAGCGCGTCGGCGAACAGCCATTCCGAGCCGATCGCCAGGCCCAGCCCGGCCAGCGCAGCGGCCCGCACGCCTTCGGCCTCGCGCACGCGCAGCCGGCCCGAGGTCTCCACCATCAACTCGCTGCCGTGACGCCGGAATTTCCACGCCGCGCCGCCGACGCGCCGGTCCAGCACCACCACCTGGTGCCGGGCCAGATCCTCGGGCGTGCGCGGCAGCCCGGCACGCCGCAGATAGGCCTGCGAACCGACCACCCGCCGCGGGCTCTCGCCGATCTTGCGCGAGGCCGCCATGCCGTCGCCCGCGGCATGGCCGATCCGCAACGCGACGTCGACGCGCTCGACGGCCAGGTCGGTATGACGATCGTCGAGCAGCAGCTCGACCGTGAGATCGGGGTGATCGTCGAGGAACCCCTGGATCGCGGGCAGCACGTGCAGGCGCGCGAAGCTGCCCGCCACCAGCACCCGCAGCGTCCCGGTCAGGCCCCCGCCGACGCCGCGCGCGGCCTGCTCCGCTTCCTGCGCATCGTCGAGCAGGCGGCGCGCGCGCTCGTAATAATGCTGGCCGGCCTCGCTCGGCGCGAGCCCGCGTGGGCCGCGCGAAAGCAGGGCCACGCCGACCTGCCGTTCCAGCCCCGCCACCGCCCGCGAGACCGCGCCCGGGCCAAGCCCGAGCCGGCGCGCGGCCGCCGCGAACGAGCCGGCCTCGACGACGGCGACGAATGTTTCCATGGCGCTCAGACGGTCCATCGAGATGCCCTCCCGCGACGATCGTCAAATCAGCATAGCAGCCGGCCGCGACGATGCACGGCGCGCGCATGCGCGTGCGGCCCCGCCGCCGCGACGGAGATTCCCACGCCGACGCGCCAGTTTTGAGACAATGCCGGGTTCCGACCCGCGCACAACCTTCCGAGCCCCGCCGATGTCGTTTCCCCATATCGATCTGCTGTACACCGTCTCCGGCCTGTTCGTCGGCTTCCTGGTCGGCCTGACGGGGGTCGGCGGCGGCTCGCTGATGACGCCGATCCTGGTGCTGCTGTTCAACGTGCATCCGGCCACCGCGGTCGGCACCGACCTGCTCTACGCGGCCGCCACCAAGGCGACCGGCACCCTGGTGCACGGCGCCAAGGGCACGGTCGACTGGCGCATCACCGGCCGGCTCGCGGCGGGCAGCGTGCCGGCCGCCGCCGTGACGCTGTGGATGCTGCACGCGCACGGCTTCGGCGCGGCCTCCACCAACCGGCTGATCCAGGTGGTGCTGGGCGCCGCGCTGCTGCTGACCTCGGTGGCGCTGGTATTCCGCCCGCAGTTGGCCGCCTTCGCCTCGCGCCACGCATTCGCCCCCAATCCGCTGCGCACCGTCACGCTGACGGTGCTGACCGGCGTGGTGCTCGGCGTGCTGGTCTCGCTGACCTCGGTGGGCGCTGGCGCGATCGGCGTGACGGTGCTGCTGCTGCTCTACCCGACCCTGTCGACCACGCGCATCGTCGGTTCCGATATCGCGCACGCGGTGCCGCTCACCCTGGTCGCCGGGATGGGCCACTGGCTGCTCGGCTCGGTCGACTGGTCGATGCTGGTCTCGCTGCTGCTGGGCTCGCTGCCGGGCATCGTGGCCGGCAGCCATCTGTCGGCGCGCGCCCCCGAGCGGCTGCTGCGCAACCTGCTGGCCGCCACGCTGGTGCTGGTCGGGCTGAAGCTCGTGACGTCCTGAGGCAGGCACGACAGGCGGCAAGGCGCGCGAACGTCCGCAGGCAAGCGAAAGGCTGGCGGGAAGAAAGCGAGGGGAAACCAGGCGGGAAGCGTGGGCGGGAACCGTGCCCCGAGGGGATCCACGCGGGAAGAAAACTGCAGGGAAGGCCGGGGCCCGAATGAGAGCCGGCGCCCGCCCAGGCGGGCACGGCGCCGGATGCGCAGGCGGAGCGGCCCGGCCGCCCCGCGCGGGAGGCTTACTGCTGCTGGACGGTCAGCTTGTTGTCGACCGAGGTGACGCCCGCCACGCCCTTGGCGGCTTCGCCGGCCTTGTCGATCTGCGACGCGTCGGGCACCGAGCCCTGCAGCGAGATCGCGCCGCCCTTCGAACGGACGGTGATGTTCGACACGTCGATGCCGCCGGCCTTGCTGATGGCCTTGCGCACCGCGTAACCGAGCTTGCGGTTGTCCTTGCGCGCCGCCTTCTTGGCGGCCTTCGCGGCGGCCGGCGTCGAGGCGCCGGCGGCGGCATCGCTCGCCTGCGCATAGACATTGCCGCAAACCAGCGCTGCCACCACCGCGCTACCCAGTGCCTTCCACACGATCGACTTCATGTTTTCTCCTTGTGATTCCGGAAACGGCCGCACCGAAAAGGCGGCCGCACTACCCCCAGTCAACGGCCGGCGACGAATGCCGTCGGCCGACGTTTTCACGGAGCATGCGAGAGGCGCTGCGTTCGCCCGGCGCGCGCGCGGCGGGCCGGACTGCCGGACCGGCTCCGACGCGCGCCCGGTCTGCTTGAATTTCACGCCGGGTCGCGCCGCGACGGATAGGGTGCGGCTGCGACGCACAATGTAATCCAGCGGCACGCGAAGCGCAAAGGATTTGCGCTCCGGATCAACCCCGCCCCGCCGGGCCATCCGGACCTTCCCGAATCCCGCCACGGGCGTGCCGCAGCGCCGGCGAACTCGGGTACCATCGCAGCCATTCCGGCGCGCCGCGACGCGTCGCGCCATCCCGTCCCCGCATCCAAGCCGATGAACGACCGTTCGCCCCGCTCCCGTCGCCCGCACCGGATCCTGGCCCGCTTCGTCGCGGTGTCGTGGCGCGACCTCGCGATGTCGTTCGGCCCCGCGCTACTGCTCGGCGCCGCGGCGATCTGGCTCGCGATCCGGCTGATCCAGCCGGCCCCGCCCACCCACCTGACGCTCTCGGCCGGCCCGCCCGGCAGCACCAACTGGTCGGCCGCGCAGAAGTACAAGCACATCCTCGCCAAGAACGGCATCACGCTCGAGGTGCTGCCCTCGGAAGGCTCGGCGCAGAACCTGCAGCGCCTGCTCGATCCGGCCGGGCACGTGGACGTCGCCTTCGTGCAGAGCGGCGTGGAGCAGAAAGGGCAGTCGGACCAGTTGGTGTCGCTGGGCAGCGTCGGCTACGTGCCGATCGCGATCCTCTACCGCGGCCCGGTGATCGAGCGGCTCTCGCAATTCCGCGGCAAGCGCCTCGCGCTCGGCCCCGACGGCAGCGGCTCGCACGAGCTCGGCCTGGCCCTGCTCAAGCTCAACGGCATCGTGCCGGGCGGCGCCACCAGCCTGCTGCCGCTGGCCGGCGAGGATGCCGCCCACGCGCTGCTCGACGGCCGCATCGACGCGGCCTTCCTGTCCGGCGACTCGACCCAGATCCCGGTGATGGCCAAGCTGTTCCGCGCGCCCGGCATCCATTTCTACTCGTTCGCCCAGGCCGAGGCCTATGCGCGCCGGCTCTCCTACCTGACCGACATCACGCTGCCGATGGGCGTCTACGACCCCGGCACCAACCTGCCCTCGACCAACATCCACACGCTCTCGCCGACCGTCGAGCTGATCGCGCGCGACTCGCTGCACCCGGCGCTGTCGGACCTGCTGATCGAGGCCGCGCGCGAGGTGCACGGCCATTCGACGATCCTGCAGCGCGCCGGCGAATTCCCCTCGCCCGTCACGCACAGCAGCATCCCGCTGTCCGACGACGCCGCGCGCTACTACAAGTCGGGCAAGACCTTCCTGTACCGGCAACTGCCGTTCTGGGTGGCGAGCCTGGTCGACCGGCTGCTGGTGATCGTGGTGCCGCTGGTGGTGGTGCTGATCCCGGGCCTGCGCTTCGTGCCGCTGCTGTACGGCTGGCGCGTGCGCTCGCGGATCTACCGCTGGTACGGCGCGCTGATCACGCTGGAGCGCAGCGCGCTGGGCGAGCTGTCGCCGCGCGACCGGCTGGTGCTGCTCGAGAAGCTCGACGACGTGGAGGATTCGGTCAACCGGATGAAGATGCCGCTCGCCTACGCGGGACAGTTCTACGTGCTGCGCGAGCACATCGGCTTCGTGCGCGAGCGCCTGCTCGCGCAGGAGGACACGCGCGGCGCGGCGGGCACCGCCGGGCAACCGGATGCAACGGCGGCGGGACCCGAGGCCGATTCCGCAGTCGATTCCCAAGCCGGCCCCGCGCGCGATGCCATGCCGGCCTTCCCCGCCGCGCCGGGCCCGGCGCGGGGCGACGCCTGAGCGGCCATCCCGCCGCGATTGCTGCAATCGCGCTCGCCATTGCGTACCATGACGGCTCGTGGGCCCAGCGGCCCCGCGCCTTTGCACAGGAGATTGCTAGATGACCGTGGGCCACGACGCCAGCCAGCCGCGCTGGTATTACGATTTCCTGTCGCCGTTCACGTACCTGCTGCTCGAGCAGCAAGACAAGTGGCCGAGCATGCCGTTCGAGCCGGTGCCGGTCTCGCTGCCGGTGCTGCAGCATCACTGGGGCCAGCGTCCGATGTACGACGTGCCGGCCAAGCGCGTGTTCACCTACCGCCACGCGCTGTTCCGCGCCGACCAGCTCGGCATCCCGTTCCGCATGCCGCCCGCGCATCCCTTCGATTCGACCCAGGCGCTGCGGCTCGCGGTGGCGATCTCGGCCGATCTCGCCACGGTGCGCGAGATGTTCCGCTTCATCTGGCGCGAAGGGCGCGACCCGACCAGCGAGGAGGGTTTCGCCGCGCTCTGCGAACGGGTGGGCGTGACGCCCGACGATCCGCGCCTGGATTCGGCGCAGACCCGCGAACAACTGGAGCGCAATACGCAGGATGCGATCGCGCTCGGCGTGTTCGGCGTGCCGACCTTCTGGATGAACCGCCAGCTGTTCTGGGGCGAGGACGCGCTGCCGATGGTGCTGTATTGCGCGCGCACGCCGAACTGGCTCGAATCGAAGGAAGTGAAGCGCATCAGCACGCTGCCGCCCGGCCGGCGCTGACGCGCGCGCGCCCAAGCGCGCCGCCCTGATACTGCGCATAGCTCGCGCCTGGCCGCGCGCGCGAGCGGCTCCGGTATCGTAGGCGCGACGCCCCCCGCTCCCCGCCGATGCCTCCCGACGACGATACCGCCGACAGCCGCACCGCCTCGCTCGACATCTGGCTCGTGCGGGTGCTGCGCACCCTGCTGCTGGAGCGCAGCGTCACCCAGGCGGCGCTGCGCCTGAACCAGACCCAGCCGGCGGTCAGCACCGCGCTGCGGCGGCTGCGCGAGATCCTCAACGATCCGATCCTGGTGCGCGGCAAGTCGGGCATGGTGCCGACCGAATACGGCGCCTCGCTGCTCGAGGCATCGCAGCGCGCGCTGCGCGAGGTCGACTTCATCGCCACCCCGCATGGCGAGTTCGATCCCGCCAGCTCGCGCCGCCGCTTCCGGATCGCCGCGCCGGATTACCTGAACGATTTCTTCATGCCGACCCTGATCGCGCGCTTTCGCGAGGCGGCGCCGCTCGCGCAACTGGAGATCGATTCGCTGAATCCGGCGCTCGACCACGCGGCCGCGCTCGACTCCGGCGAGCTCGACCTGGTGATCGCGAACTGGCCGCGGCCGGACCCGCGCTTCGTGCGCAGCAGCCTGTTCTCGGACACGGTGGTCTGCCTGATGCGCGACACGCACCCGCTGGCCGACGCGCCGCTCACCCGCGAGGCCTACGCGGCGGCGGCCCACCTGGCGCCCACGCCCTATACCGGCGCGGCGCGCAATGCGATCGAGATCGGGCTGGCGCGCGCCGGGCTCGAGCGCCGCGTCGTCGCGACCCTGCCCTACTTCGGCGTGGTGCCGCAGGTGCTGCTGCAATCGGACCTGATCTTCACCACCACGCGCCGCTTCGCCACCCACTACGCGCAGATGCTGCCGCTGGTGATCGCCGAGCCGCCGATCGCGTTTCCGCGCATCCAGTGCTACCAGCTCGCGCATCCGCAGCCGGACCGGCCCACCGATCTCGCCTGGCTGCGCGCCCTGGTGCAATCGGTCTCCGATTCGCTGACCGCCGCGCGCAAGCCACGCTCACCGCGTGCCAAGGCCTGACCAGGCCGCGAGAATCAGGCCGCAAATCAGACTACAAATCAGGCCGCAATCCAGGTTTCCTGCAGATGGACCCAGCGGATCTCGCCGCCGCTCGATCCGTCGTCCGCCTCGCGCGAAAGCACCGCTGTCGAGCGCCTCGAGCGCAGCGGGCCGCTCGCATCGCGCTGGTGCTCGTCATAGCCGATCGCCGCGCCGCCGTCCCAGGCGGCAATCACGCGCATCGCCGAGAAGCTGATCGCGAGCCTCGGCTTGACGCCGGCCAGCCGCGCGAACAGCGCGCGCGTGGCGGCCCGGTCGAGTTGCGAACCGTCGGTGCCGATCATCGTGAAGGACGGCGCGAAGCGCGCCATCAGCGCGTCGAGCGCGGCCTCGCCGTGCGAGGTGCCGGCCAGCCAGGCCTCGATCTCGGCGCAGCTCGCCACGATCATGTCGAAGTAGGAAGCGCAATCTCTCATCGGCAGTCCACGGAAAAGACAAGCGGCCGCGCGAGGCGGCCGCCTGGGGTTGAACGGTACGGCAGACGATAGCAGGAATGCGGCGAAGCCCGCGCCCGGCTCAATGCGCGGCGACCGGATCCAGCCCGGTGGCCTCCACGTCGGCGCGCGCGGCCGGCGAGGCGAGGAACTCGAGCAGCTTGCGCGCCTCGGCGGGATGCGGTGCGCCGACTGGAATGCCGGCCGCGTAGCGCGTCACCGACTGCAGCGATTCGGGGATCCGCCCGGCGAAGCTCACGCCCGGCACCGGCAGCAATTCAGCGACCTGCTGGAAGCCCAGCGCGTAGGTGCCGTCGGCCACCTTGGAGGCGACCGGCACGCGCGGCACCTTGGTCGCCCGGGGCTTCAACTGCGCGGCGATGCCGAGCTTGTCGAACAGCTCGCGTTCGATATAGACGCCGCTCGCGCTGTCCGAGTAGGCCACCGAGGGCGCGGCCAGCAGCGCGGCCTTGAGCGCCTCGGGCGTGCTGACATCGGGCACCGGCGCGCCGGCCTTCACCACCGCGCCGATCCGCGAATCGGCCAGCTCCACGCGCGAGTCGGCGCGCACCTTGCCGGCCGCGATCAGCTTGTCGAGCGCGTAGCCGACCATGATTACCACGTCGGCCGGCTCGCCGCGCGCGAGGCGGTTCGGGATCGCCTGCGGGGTCTCGCCCATCGAGGGGCCGTAGATGATGTCGAGCGTGTCGCCGCTGGCGGCCGTGAATTTCGGCGCGAGGCGCTGGTAGGCGGCGGTGAAGCCGCCGGAATTCATCACGTGCAGCTCGGCGGCGCCGGCGGGGGAGATCGCGCCGCCGAACGCGGCGGCCAGGCCCAGGGTGAGGGTGGTGAAGACGGCGAGCGCGGCGCGGCCGCGCGGGGAGTCGGGATGTCTCGGCATTGTTGTCGGAAGCGGCCGTGGCGGCCGTGTCAGGGAAACGGTGCCGGCTATCTTCGCGAAAACGCGCGGGTTTGAAAAGGGGCGGCCGCGCCGGAATGACAGGCGCCGGCCGGCCCTCGCCGGCCTAGATATCGCCGAGCAGCAAGACCCCCGACAAGGCGGCCGGATCGGTCGCCGCCGTCTTGCGCCAGGCGCGCGCGGCGCCGTTGCGGGCCTGCAGCAGCTCGGCGCAGACCGCCACCGCGATCGCCGGCGGCGCCTTGTCGACGATCCCGCTCACGCCGATCGGGCAGACCATGTCGGCCACGTGCTCGGGCGCGACGCCGCGATCGATCAGCCGCCGCTCGAACTTCACGCGCTTGGTGCGCGAGCCGATCATGCCGAAGTAGGCGAAGTCGTCGCGGCGCAGGATCCGCTCGGCCAGCGCGAAATCGAGCGCGTGGTTGTGCGTCATGACCAGGAAGTAGCTGCCCGGCGGCGCCGCGTCGACCACCGCGTCGGGCGTGTCGGTCGGCTCGGGCTGCACGTTGGGCGGCACCTCGTCGGGAAAGCATTCGTCGCGCGTGTCGACCCATTGCACCAGGCAGGGCAGGTGCGCGAGCAGCGCGACCAGCGCATGGCCGACATGGCCGGCGCCGAACAGCACCACGTGCATCGGCGCCGGGCGTGCAACCGCGCCGCGCTGCCGGCCGGCCAGCGGCGCCGGCGTCGCGAGGCGAGCGGACGGGTTCATGTGCGCGCCCCCTCGGCCTCGATGCGCGCGGCACGCACCGCCTGCACCGCCTTGAGGATCGCCTCGCCGGTGGCCGGCGCGTTCAGCGGCGGCTGCACGCGATAGTCGCCGACCGCGGCCACCGCGTCGCGCACCGCGAAGAACACCGAGAACGGCAGCAGCAGCGGCGGCTCGCCGACCGCCTTGGAGCGGTGGATGCTGTCCTCGACGTTGCGGTTGCGGAACAGCTCGACCTTGAACTCGGGCGGCGTGTCGTTGACGGTCGGGATCTTGTAGGTCGAAGGGGCATGCGTCATCAGCTTGCCGCCCGCGTTCCACCACAGCTCCTCGGTGGTCAGCCAGCCCATGCCCTGGATGAAGGCGCCCTCCACCTGCCCCTTGTCGAGCGCCGGGTTCAGCGAGGCGCCCACGTCGTGCAGCGCATCGACGCGCAGCACCCGCATCTCGCCGGTCAGCGTGTCGATCACCACCTCGCTGACGGCCGCGCCGTAGGCGTAGTAGAAGAACGGCCGCCCCTGCAGCTTCGCCTGGTCCCAGTACAGCTTGGGCGTGGCGTAGAAACCGTCGGACCACAGCTGCACGCGCGCCAGGTAGGCCTTGGCCACCACCTCGCCGAACGGCAGCGCGGTGTCACCGAGCCAGACCGTGTCGTTGACGAAGCGCACCTCCGAGGCGGCCAGCCGGCCCTCGCCGAGCTTCTCGGCGGCGAAGCTCGCCAGCCGTTCGCGCAACTGGCGCGCGGCATCCTGGGCGGCCTTGCCGTTCAGGTCCGAGCCGGTCGAGGCGGCGGTGGCCGAGGTATTGGCGACCTTGCTGGTATCGGTGGCGGTCACCCGCACCCGGCCGAACGCGACGCCGAGCTCGTGCGCCACCACCTGCGCGACCTTGGTGTTGAGCCCCTGGCCCATCTCGGTGCCGCCGTGGTTCACCAGGATCGAGCCGTCGGTATAGATATGCACCAGCGCGCCGGCCTGGTTGAAGTGGGCGACGTTGAAGGCGATCCCGAACTTGACCGGCGTGATCGCGATGCCCTTCTTCAGCACCGTGTTGGCCGCGTTGAACTCGCGCACCGCGGCGCGGCGCGCGCGATAGCCGCTGGTCGCCTCGAGCTCGCCGAGCAGCTCGTGCAGCACGTTGTCCTCGATGGTCTGCCCGTAGGGCGTGACGTTGTCGGCGTCCTTGCCGTAGAGGTTCCGGTAGCGCACGTCGAGCGGATCGAGATCCAGCGAGCGCGCCACGTTGTCGATGATGTACTCGATCGCGAACGCGCCCTGCGGGCCGCCGAAGCCGCGGAACGCGGTGTTCGACTGCGTGTTGGTCTTGCCGCAATGGCCGGCGATCGTCACGTCGGGCAGCCAGTAGGCATTGTCGAAATGGCAGACCGCGCGCGTCATCACCGGGCCCGACAGGTCGGCCGAGAAGCCGCATCGCGAGGTCATGTCGACCGACACGCCGTCGATGCGCCCGCTCGCGTCGTAGCCGACCTCGTAGCGGTAGTGGAAGTCGTGCCGCTTGCCGGTGATCATCATGTCATCGTCGCGGTCGGGACGCAGCTTGACCGGGCACAGCAGCTTCCAGGCCGCCACCGCCGCGCAGCAGGCGAAGATGCCGGACTGCGATTCCTTGCCGCCGAAGCCGCCGCCCATGCGCCGGCATTCCACCAGCACGTTGTGCGAGGCCACGCCGAGCACGTGCGCCACCAGGTGCTGCATCTCGCTGGGGTGCTGGGTCGAGCAGTGCACGTGCATGCCGTCGTCGTCCTTGGGCACCGCGTAGGCGATCTGGCCTTCCAGGTAGAACTGTTCCTGGCCGCCCAGCGTCATCTCGCCGGCGTAGTGGAAGGCGGCCGCGGCGGCCCTCGCGGCGGCGTCGCCGCGCGCCAGGCGCATCGGCGGCAGCACGTAGGACTGCGCGGCGCGCGCCTCCTGCGCGGTGAGGATCGCCGGCAACGCCTCGTATTCGATCTTGCCGCGCCGCGCGGCGAGCCGCGCCACCTCGTGCGAGGTGGCGACCACGATGAAGATCGGCTGGCCGACGAACTGCACCAGGCCGTCGGCCAGCACCGGGTCGTCGTGCAGGATCGGGCCGCAGTCGTTGACGCCGGGGATGTCGTCGGCGGTGAACACCGCCACCACGCCCGGGGTGGCGCGCACCGCCTCCAGGTCGGTCGAGACGATGCGCGCGTGGGCCTGGCTGCTGAGCCCGAGCGCGGCATGCAGGGTGCCGGCGGCGACCGGGATGTCGTCGGTATAGGTGGCGCGTCCGCTCACGTGCAGGTGCGCGGATTCGTGCGGACGCGAGACATGGACCTGGCGGAAATCGAGATCCTGCAGGAACGGTTCGGCTTGCTGATTCATGATGAAGTCTCCCTATCCCGGGCTCAGGCGCCGGCCGGCGCGGCGGCCACGCAACGCACGTTCAGCGCCTCGGGCGCGAGCGGCGCGTCCGGGCGCGTCTCCAGCCAGAAGCGGTAGAGCAGGTTGCGGGCGGCCTCGAGCCGGTAGGTGTTGGTGGCGCGCATGTCGGACAGCGGCGCGTAATCGCGTTCGAAGGCCTGCATCGCGGCCTGGGCGCTGGCCTCGTGCCAGAGCGCGCCGTCCAGCACCGCCTCCACGTGGCCGGCGCGCCTGGGCGTGGCGGCCATGCCGCCGAAGGCGATGCGCGGCTCGCGGATGGTCTCGCCGTCGGCGATGAAGGCGAAGGCCGCGCAGACCGCCGAGATGTCCGAGTCGAAGCGCTTCGAGAGCTTGTAGGTGCGGAACCGCAGCCGCTCGCGCTCGCCGGTGCGCAGCGGCACGCGCAGCGCGGCAACCAACTCGTCGGCGGCCATGTCCTTCTTCTGGTAGGCGAGGTAGAAGTCCTCCAGCACCAGCTCGCGCGAGGCCTCGGGCCCGCGCAGCACCACCCGCGCGCCGAGCGCGATCAGGCCCGGCATCGAGTCGCCGATCGGCGAGCCGTTGGCGACGTTGCCGCCCAGCGTGCCGGCATTGCGGATCGGCAGCGAGGCGAAGCGCTTCCACATCTCGGTCAGTTCGGGATAGTGCCCGGCGAGCGCGGCATAGGCCTGCTCGACGCTCACCCCGGCGCCGATCTCCAGCCAGCCGTCGCGTGCCTCCAGCCGGCGCAGCTCGGCCACCTGCCCGAGGTAGATCAGGTCGCCGATGTCGCGCAACTGCTTGGTGACCCACAGGCCGATGTCGGTGCTGCCGGCCAGCAGGCGCGCCTCGGGCCTGGCGGCGCGCAGCGCGGCCAGCGCGTCGAGCTCGCGCGGCGCGTCGAAGCTGCGGCCGGCGTGCTCGTAGTGGAAGGTGTCGTCGCGGCGCAGCGTGGCCAGGGTACGCGCCAGCGCGGCCTCGTCGACGGGCGCGGCGGGCGATGCCATCTCGAACATGCGCTCGGCGGCATCGACGATCGGCCGATAGCCGGTGCAGCGGCACAGGTTGCCGGTCAGCGCGTCGGCGATCTCGGTGCGCGTGGGCGCCGCGCAGGCGCCACCGGCGGCCCCGCAGGCGCGCGCCGCGCCGCCGTGCTTCTCGTAGAGCGCCCACATCGACATCACGAAGCCGGGCGTGCAGAAGCCGCATTGCGAGCCGTGGCAGTCGACCATCGCCTGCTGCACCGGGTGCAGCGAGCCGTCGGGCTGGCGCAGGTCCTCGACGGTGTAGAGCGCGCGGCCGTCGAGGGTGGGCAGGAACTGGATGCAGGCGTTGACGGCCTTGAATTCGACGCCGCCGGCGGCGTTCAGCTCGCCGACCACCACGGTGCAGGCGCCGCAGTCGCCTTCGGCGCAGCCCTCCTTGGTGCCGGTGCAATGCGCATCCTCGCGCAGGTACTGCAGGACGGTGCGGGTCACGTCGGCGCCGCTGACTTCGCGGATCGCCTGGCGATGATAGAAACGGATCGGCTGGCTCATCGGGTGTCGCTGGGTTGGAATCGCGGGGAAGAATCTCGGGCGGCCCGGGCCGGGCCGCAAGGCGGTGGCGCCATTGCCGAGTCTATGCCCCGCAAGCTATCACCGCCGAAATTCGCAACCCATAGCGCGACACGCATGCGGCTCATACTGTCGTGCCAATATCGGGACGCAGCGATCGCGCCACAGCCGGGACGGACTTAACTAAGCGGTCCATGCGCCGGGATCGGTTCCATGCAACAATTCGGGTTTCTACGGACGCGCCGTTCTGTCCCTCCCCGCTGGATTCCACCCACATGTCATCCGATTCTGCTTCGACCCCGCGCAGCGGCGCCTCGACGATGCTGCAGATCCTGTCCGTCGTCTCCTTCACCTTCGTCTGCTACCTGACGATCGGCCTGCCGCTGGCGGTACTGCCGGGCTTCGTGCACGAGGAGCTGGGCTTGTCGGCGGTGATCGCGGGCGCGGCGATCAGCGTGCAGTACCTGGCGACGCTGGCCTCGCGGCCGCTGGCGGGACGCTGCGCGGACACGCTGGGCCCGAAGCGCACGGTGCTGCGCGGCCTGCTCGGCTGCGGCGCGAGCGGCGCGCTGCTGCTGGTGGCGCTGCTGTTCGCGCACTGGCCGGCGGTGAGCCTGGTGCTGCTGGTGGCCAGCCGCCTGGTGCTCGGCGTCGGCGAGAGCCTGGTGGGCACCGGCGCGATCCTGTGGGGCATCGGCCGCGTGGGCGTCAGCAACAACGCGCGCGTGATCTCCTGGAACGGCATCGCCACCTACGGCGCGCTGGCGATCGGCGCGCCGCTGGGCGTGGCGATCGCGCATACGCTCAACGCGGCCCTGCTCGGCGTGCTGATGCTGGCGCTAGCCGCGCTCGGCTACTGGTTCGCGCTGCGCCTGGCGCCGGTGCCGGTGGTGCACGGCGAGCGCATGTCCTATGCCAGCGTGTTCACGCGCGTGCTGCCGCACGGCATCGGCCTGGCGCTCGGCTCGGCCGGCTTCGGCTCGATCTCGACCTTCATCGCGCTCTACTACGCGGCGCGCCACTGGCCCAACGCGGCGCTGTCGCTGACCGTGTTCGGCCTGCTGTTCATCGGCTCGCGCCTGCTGTTCGCCAACACCATCAAGAATTACGGCGGCTTCCGGGTGGCGATCGTCTCCTTCGTGGTCGAGTGCCTGGGCCTGCTGCTGCTCTGGCTGGCCCCGGTGCCGCACGTCGCGCTGGCCGGCGCCGCGCTGACCGGCTTCGGTTTCGCGCTGATCTTCCCGGCGCTCGGCGTCGAGGCCGTGGCCCTGGTGCCGCCGGCCAGCCGCGGCGCGGCGCTGTCGGCCTATTCGGTGTTCCTCGACCTCTCGCTGGGCGTGACGGGGCCGCTGGCGGGCTACGTGGCCGGCGAATTCGGCTATCCGCAGGTGTTCCTGTTCGCGGCGGTGGCCTCGGCGGCCGGCGTGGCGCTGTCGATCCTGCTCTACCAGCGGCAGGCGCGTCCCGGCGCACGAACCGGCGCCACCGCCTGACGCGGCGGGCGGGCATGAAAAACGGCGGCGGCCCCGAGGGCTCGCCGCCGTTTTTTCATCGGCGCGCGGGGCGGCAGGCGCCGCTCCCTTTACCGCAGGCGCCGGCGCCGGTCATGGCCTACAGGCGGTTCGACAGCGCCTGCTCCAGCGCGGCGACGCCGCCCGACAGGTCCACCGGCACCTTCAGGTCGACCATGGTGCGCCCGAAGGCATGCAGCGTGCGGAACAGGTTGTGTTCGCGACACTGCTCGCCCATCTGGCCGATCCGCACGATCGGCGGCCCGAACGAGCCGGAGATCTCGACCTGGTACTGCTTGGAGATATGGCCGCAGATCAGGCTCGGCGTGAGCCCTTCCGGGGCGCGGATGCCGACCACCGAATTGAGCCGGCAGGCTTCGGGCGCGTAGAGTTCGAGCCCGAGCGCGGTGACGCCCGCCTGCAGCGCCAGCGAGCAGCGCTGGTGGCGCGCGTAGCGGCTTTCCAGGGTTTCCTGGCAGACCAGGCGCAGCGCCTCGTGCAGCGCCAGCACGCCCGAGACCGGCGCGGTGTAGTGATAACCGGCCTTGTGCCAGAAGTTCTCGGCCAGCGACATGTCGAGGCACCAGTGCGCGTTCAGCTCGGGGCGCTGCTTGGTGCGCTCCCAGGCGTCCTCGGAGAAGGCCACCAGCGACACGCCGGGAATCGAGGACAGCCCCTTCTGGCCGCCCGTGATCACCGCGTCGATGCCCCAGGCATCCATCTCGAGCGGCATGGTCGACAGCGTGCAGACCGCGTCCACCACCACCAGCGCGCCGGCCGCCTTGGCCAGCGCCGCGATCTCCTTCAACTGGCTGTTCCAGACCGTGTTCGAGGTCTCGCCGTGGACGATGGTGACGATCTCGGGCCGCTCGCGCGCGATCGCCGCGGCCACCGCCTCGAGGCTCGCGGCCTCGCGATCGGGCACGTCGAGGTAGCTGACCTCGGCGCCGATGCGGGTGGCCATCTCGGCCATCCGCGCGCTGAAGAAGCCGTTGCGGATCGACAGCACGCGCGTGCCGCGCCAGGCCAGGTTCGAGATCGCCATCTCCATCGCGGCGGAGCCGGGGCCGGCCACGCCGAGCACCCACTTGGAGCGCGTCTGGAACACGTAGCGCGCCATCTCCTTGACCTGTTCGATGATCTTCGACATGGTCGCGCCGAGGTGGTTGATCACGATCGCGTTCGCCTTGGCGACCGCGGCCGGGATCGGCACGGGGCCGGCCCCCATCATCAGGAGCGGTTCCTCGGGCAGGATCGCGTCGAGCGGGACCACCACGGGGCAGGGAATCGGCGAGTAATCGTTATGGGACATGGGCGTTGAGCGGCAGGAACGAGGGAAACATGGCGCGGGCGCGCCGGAACCTTCGATCATTCCGCGAACCGGGCCCGCGTGCAAGCCCCGTGCCGGTGCGCGCCGTTGCCGGGCGCGCGGCGAGCGAGGCGCCGGCCGGCTTCATGCAATCGATGCAGGTACATCATGCGCACCGCGAATGCCTGCGTATGCATGGCGCGAATCCACGCGGCGCCGCGCGCGGGGCGCGCCGAACCGGGCCGATCGGCCGGCAGCCCCGCCGCGCGCGGCTCGGCG
>NZ_VWWC01000159.1:0-16382 GCF_011753175.1 Burkholderia sp. Cy-637
TCCGCAGGCCGCGGCGCAGCTCGGCCTGGCGCTCGCCCAACTCGCGCAGCAGCAGCGCGCGCTGCGGGCTGACCAGCTCGGCCGCGCCGGTCGGCGTCGGCGCGCGCAGGTCGGCGGCGAAATCGGCAATGGTGAAATCGGTCTCGTGGCCCACGCCGCTGACCACCGGCAGCTCGCTGGCGGCGATCGCGCGCGCCAGCGCCTCGTCGTTGAAGGACCAGAGATCCTCGATCGAGCCGCCGCCGCGGCACACGATCAGCACGTCCACCTCGCGGCGCGCATTCGCCGCCTGCACCATCGCGGTCAGCTTCTCGGCCGCGCCGGCGCCCTGCACCGGCGCCGGGTAGACGATCACCGGCAGGTGCGGGGCGCGCCGGGCGAGCGTGCTCAGCACGTCGCGCAAGGCGGCCGCCTGCAGCGAGGTGACGATGCCGATCGCGCGCGGGAAGGCCGGCAGCGCGCGCTTGCGCTCGGCCGCGAACAGGCCCTCGGCCTCGAGCTCGGCCTTCAGGCGCAGGAAGGCCTCGAACAGCTTGCCCTGCCCGGTGCGCCGCACCGCCTCGACGCTCAGTTGCACCTCGCCGCGCGGCTCGTACATGGTGACCAGCGCGCGCACCTCGATGCGGTCGCCCTCGCGCGGCGTGAACGGCGCGTGCTGGGCCCGGCCGCGGAACATCACGCAGCGCATCTGCGCGTCCTTGTCCTTGATCGAGAAGTACCAGTGGCCGCTCGCCGCGCGCGTGAAGTTCGACACTTCGCCCGATACCCAGCACAGCGGGAAGGCGCGCTCGAGCATCGAGCCGATCGCGCGGTTCAGCGCGGAGACGGGGATCACGCCGTCGCCGGCGTTCGCGCCGCCGGGGCCAGGCAGGTAGGGATCGGATTGCATTGCGTGAGGAGGATGAGGGAGCGGGCACACGATAGCGTCGCCGCGCCGCCCCGGCAAGCCTCGCGGCCGGCATGGCGCGCGGCGAGACGAAGTGTCCACATCCGCGCCGGATCAGGGACAGAGACGCAACAAAGCTCTCAAAAACCCTTAAGAAATCCGTCAAGTCCTTGATTTTGCTTGTTTTATTTGTGACATATTGTGACAGGAGGCCGATCGGAAGGCCGCCGTGCGGGCCTTTGCGCCGATCGCGAGGCCAGTTTTTCACAGACTTATCCACAGCCGCGTCGATCCGTCCACAGGGCTGGACGACTTGCCGCGCGCGGCGGCACCGCGCTAGAGTGCCGCCTTTCGGAGCATGCCTGAGCCGCCTGGTCGGCGGTTCGGGCGCGCGCCCGCCTCGCCCCACCGGAGAACCCCGTTGACCGCTTCGTCCGCTCCCGCTTCGCCACGGTCCGCCGCGTCGGCAGTTCGTCCGTCCGTCATGGCTCCGTGCTCGCGCCGCGCCGGCGCCACCGCCCGATGAGCCGCGGCGGCCTGGGCGCGCGCCTGGAGGCCACGCTGGCGCGCGAATGGCAGCGGCGCGGGGCGCTGGCCTGGGCCTTGACGCCGCTGGCCGCCGTGTTCGGCGGCATCGCCGCGCTGCGCCGCCTGGCCTTCGCGGCCGGCTGGAAGCCGATCGTCGACACCGGCCTGCCGGTGGTGGTGGTCGGCAACGTGACGGTGGGCGGCACCGGCAAGACGCCGACCGTGATCGCCCTGGTCGAGGCGCTGCGCGCCAACGGCTTCCACCCCGGCGTGGTGTCGCGCGGCTACGGCGCCGAGATCCGCGAACCGACCGAGGTCGCGCCCGATTCGCCGGCCTCGCGCGCCGGCGACGAACCGCTGCTGATCGCGCGCCGCACCCAGGCGCCGGTGGTGGTCTGCCCGGACCGGGTGGCGGCGATCCGCGCGCTGGCCGCCGCGCATCCCGAGCTCGACGTGGTGGTCAGCGACGACGGCCTGCAGCACTACCGGATGGCGCGCCGCGTCGAGCTGGTGGTGTTCGACCACCGGCTCGGCGGCAACGGCTTCCTGCTGCCGGCCGGCCCCTTGCGCGAGCCGCTGTCGCGTCGGCGCGACGCCACCCTGGTCAACGATCCCTACAGCCGCGCGCTGCCGCCCTGGCCGAACACCTACGCGCTGCGGCTCGCGCCCGGCGACGCCTGGCATCTCGACGAGCCTTCGCGACGCCGCCCGCTGGCCCAGTTCGCCGGCGAGCGGGTGCTGGCCGCGGCCGGCATCGGCGCGCCCGAGCGCTTCTTCGCGACCCTGCGCGCGGCGGGCCTGGCCCCCGCCACGCGGGCCCTGCCCGACCATTACGCCTACGCCGAGAACCCCTTCGCGCACGACGATGTCGACGTGATCCTGATCACCGAGAAGGATGCAGTAAAATTGGGCGCTTCCTGGCGCGATGCCCGACTCTGGGTCGTCCCTGTCGAGGCCGCGCTCGATCCCCGCCTTATCGCTCTCGTTGTGGAGAAACTCCGTGGACGCTCGCCTGCTTGAAATCATCGTGTGCCCGATCTGCAAGGGCCCGCTCCAGCATGACCGCGCCGCGCAGGAATTGATCTGTCATGCCGACAAGCTGGCCTATCCGATTCGCGACGGCATCCCCGTGATGCTGGTCGACGAAGCGCGACAGACCGTCGAGGGCACGCCCGTCGACCCTGCCGGCCCCGCCGCCACGCACTGAGGCGCCGGCCGAACACCGGCCAGCCGCCCCGCTCGCGCCCGCCCCCGTGGCGGGCGCGGCGCTTTCGAACCCGTTCGCTCCCGATCCCATCGATGACCACTCCGTCGCCCTTCATCGCCGTCGTGCCGGCCCGCCTCGCCTCCACGCGCCTGCCCAACAAGCCGCTCGCCGATATCGGCGGCAAGCCGATGGTGGTGCGCGTGGCCGAGCGCGCGCGCGAGGCCGGCGCGGCCCGCGTGCTGGTGGCTTCCGATGCGCCCAGCGTGCTCGAGGCCGCGCAGGCGGCCGGTTTCGAGGCCCTGCTCACGCGCGCCGACCATCCCTCGGGCACCGATCGCCTGGCGGAGGTGGCCACCACGCTGGCGCTGCCCGACGACACGATCGTGGTCAACGTGCAGGGCGACGAGCCCCTGATTGACCCGACACTCGTCCGCGACGTAGCGTCGCACCTTGCAACGCACCCGGATTGTGCAATCGCAACTGCCGCGCATCCGATCCATGATCCGGAGGAAGTGTTCAATCCGAACGTGGTGAAGGTCGCGCTCGACGCGAAAAGCGTCGCGCTGTATTTCTCGCGCGCGCCGATCCCCTGGTCGCGCGATGCCTGGCAGGCGCACTGGCCGGCCGTCGAAACCATGCCCGGGCCGGCCTTCCCGGCCTATCGGCACATCGGGCTGTATGCCTATCGCGCGCGTTTCCTGCGCAGCTACCCGAGCCTCGCGCAGGCGCCGATCGAGCAGGCCGAGCAACTCGAACAGCTGCGCGCGATGTGGCACGGCGAGCGGATCGCCGTGCTCGTCACAAAATCAGCCCCGGCACCGGGCGTCGACACCCCCGCCGATCTGGCTCGCGTGCAGGCCCTTTTTCGGTCGACCGAAAAATAAGCCATGGCATAATCGGACGACTGTGCGAGCCCTCAGGCGCCGCCCACGTTGAGTCGCGCTCGCCCGCTCCCCCGCCGGCAGCCGCGCCGGCCCCGCTGCCGGCGCCGCCGTCAGACCGGCCGGAGCCTGTCGTTCGCAGCCGACCCGCGGGCCGCGCGCCGATGTGATCCCCTCGCGCCACACATTCACGAAACTTGGAGATATCACCATGCGTTTGATCCTGTTGGGCGCTCCCGGCGCCGGCAAGGGCACCCAGGCTACCTTCATCAAGGAAAAGTTCGGGATCCCGCAGATCTCGACGGGCGACATGCTGCGCGCGGCCGTGAAGGCCGGCACGCCGCTCGGCGTCGAGGCGAAGGGCTACATGACCGAGGGCAAGCTCGTGCCGGATTCGCTGATCATCGGGCTGGTCAAGGAGCGCCTGAAGGAAGCCGATTGCCAGAACGGCTATCTGTTCGACGGCTTCCCTCGTACCATCGCGCAGGCCGACGCCATGAAGGACGCCGGCGTGGCGATCGACTACGTGCTCGAGATCGACGTGCCCTTCTCCGAGATCATCGAACGCATCAGCGGCCGTCGCACGCATCCGGCCTCGGGCCGCACCTACCACGTCACCTTCAACCCGCCCAAGGTCGAGGGCCAGGACGACGTGACGGGCGAGCCGCTAATCCAGCGCGACGACGACAAGGAAGAAACCGTCAAGAAGCGCCTGGACGTATATGAGGCACAGACCAAGCCGCTGATCAGCTATTACGGCGACTGGGCCGAGCGCGGCGAGGAAAACGGCCTGCAGGCGCCGGCCTATCGCAAGATCTCGGGCCTGGGCAGCGTCGACGAGATTCGCCAGCGTGCCTTCGACGCGCTGAAGTAAGCACGCCGCGCCACGCGCGAGCGCCAAGGGCCGCCCCTCGCCGGGCGGCTTTTTTTCGTTCCGCGGCCGAGAAACGCACGATCGTTCGCTTCACGCCGCCGTCGCGCCGCCTTCCGTACAATCGACCGGGATCGCCAATAACAAACCAACAGGAGCAAGGATGGAACTGCGCGACAACGTGTTTCTGATCACCGGCGGCGCCTCGGGCCTGGGCGCGGGCACCGCGCGCATGCTGGCTGGCGCGGGCGCCCGGGTGGTGCTGGCCGACCTGAACCGCGAGGCCGGCGAGGCGCTGGCACGCGAGCTGGGCGGCCTGTTCACGGCCTGCGACGTGACACGCGAGGACGACGCCAAGGCCGCCGTGGAAGCGGCCACCGGGCTCGGCACGCTGCGCGGCCTGATCAATTGCGCGGGCATCGCGCCGGCCGCGAAGACGGTCGGCAAGGACGGCCCGCACGCGCTGGAGCTGTTCGCCAAGGTGGTCTCGATCAACCTGGTCGGCACCTTCAACATGGTGCGCCTGGCGGCCGCGGCGATGTCGGCCAATGCGCCGGCCGCCTCGGGCGAGCGCGGCGTGATCATCAATACCGCCTCGGTGGCCGCCTTCGACGGCCAGATCGGCCAGGCCGCCTACGCCGCCTCGAAGGCCGGGGTGGCCGGCATGACGCTGCCGCTGGCGCGCGACCTGTCGCGCAACGCGATCCGCGTGATGACGATCGCGCCCGGCATCTTCGAGACGCCGATGCTGCTCGGCATGCCGCAGGAGGTGCAGGACGCGCTCGGCGCGATGGTGCCGTTCCCGCCGCGCCTGGGCAAGCCGGACGAATACGCGATGCTGGCGCGCCAGATCCTCGAGAACACCATGCTCAACGGCGAGGTGATCCGCCTGGACGGCGCGATCCGGATGCAGCCGAAGTAAGCACGCGGCCTGCCCGCCCGATGCGACGACGCCCGCGATTCCCGATGAGGGAATCGCGGGCGTCGTTCATGATGTCGGCCTTGGCCCCGCCCTGTCTCAGTCCTCGTCGCCGCGCCGCATGCGCTGGCGCAGCTCGCTCAGTTGCGCCTCGACGATGGTCGCGTCGACCGCCCCCGGACATTCGTCGAGATACATCTCGAGATCCTCCAGCGCGGGACGCAGGTAGTCGAGCCGTGCGTAGGCGAAACCGCGGTCGCGCACCTCGTCGAGCTGGCCCGGCAGCAGCACCACCAGCCGCTGCTGGACCGCCAGCAGGCGCTGCCAGCGCTCGGTCTGCAGGTAGATCGCCTTCAGGTTGTTGAGCATGCGCGCCAGCACCTCGCGGCTGGTGGCCGGCTGCAGCAGCGCGCGCAGCGTGCTGGCCATGGTCTGCTCGGGATGGGCGACGTAGGGCTCGAGCATCTCGACCAGGTCCGATTCGGACAGCGAACGGCCGGTGGTCGGATCGATCATCGCGTCGCCGTCGGGCAGGCTCGCGCGCAGCAGGAAATGGCCGGGGAACGACACGCCGCGCACCGACAGCCCGATCTGCCCGGCCAGCTCCAGGTAGATCACCGCCAGCGAGATCGGGATCCCGCGGCGGCGCTTGGCCACCATGTTCAGGTAGCTGTTGTCGGGGTCGTAATAATCGTTGTGGTTGCAGGCGAAGCCGAGCTCGCGGAAGAAGAAGTCGTTGAGCGCGTCGACCTTGTCGCGATCGCTCGTGCCGGTGCGCACGCGCCGGCGAAAGCGCAGCACCAGCGCGTCCAGCTCGGCCAGCACCGCCTGCATGTCGAGGTCCGGATAGGCATCCTGCGCGAGCGAGAGCGCGGCCTCGGTCAGCGGCAGGCTGTCGTCCTCGGCCACCAGGGTGCTGAAGAAATCGAGTACTCGGGTCATGGTGTTCGTCATTTGGCGCGGCGGCGGAAATACGCGTACTTGAAGCCCATCAGCCACAACATACCGAAATATAGTGCGGCGAACAGGATCAGGCTCGCGGCCGTCAGCGCGATGCGCGCCAGCGGCTCGGCGCGCAACCCGGTCCAGTCGAAGCTGATCGCGAACCAGTGCATCACGCCGGCCAGCACCAGCGAGGCGCCGAGCAGTTGCAGGAAGAAGCGCGGCCAGCCCGGCGAGGGCTGGTAGATGCCGCGCCGGCGCAGCCCGATGAACAGCAGCAGCGAATTGAGCGAGGCGCCCACGCCGATGCTCAGCGTCAGGCCCGCATGGCCGAGGATCGGCACGAACACGTAGTTCGACAACTGGGTGACGATCAGCACCACGATCGCGATCTTCACCGGCGTCTTGATGTCCTGCTTGGCGTAGAAGCCCGGCGCGAGGATCTTGATCAGGATGATGCCGACCAGGCCGATGCCGTAGGCGGCCAGCGCGCGCGCCACCATCTCCACCGTGTGCGCGTCGAACTTGCCGTAGTTGAACAACGTGGCGGTGAGCGGCTCGGCGAATACCAGCAGGCCCAGCGCGCTGGGCGCGGCGAGCAGGAAGGTCACGCGCAGGCCCCAGTCGAGCAGGGCCGAGTACTCGGTCGCATCGGCATCGACGTGCGCCTTCGACAGGCTCGGCAGCAGGATGGTGCCGAGCGCCACGCCGAGCAGCGCGGTCGGGAACTCCATCAGGCGGTCGGCGTAGTTGATCCAGGACACCGCGCCCTGCCCGAGCCGCGAGGCGATATTGGTGTTGATGATCAGCGAGAGCTGGGCCACCGAGACCGCGAAGGTGGCCGGCACCATCTTGGCCAGCACGCGCTTGACGCCAGGGTGGGCCAGCGCGCCCCAGGGGTTCAGGCCGATGCGCGGCACCATGTCGATGCGCTTCAGGCCCGGCCACTGCACCACGAACTGCAGCAGGCCGCCGACGATCACGGCCCAGGCCAGCGCGTAGACCGGCATCTTCAGGTGCGGCGCGACGAAGGCCGCCGCGCCGATGAAGGAAACGTTCAGCAGCACCGGCGCGAAGGCCGGCAGCGAGAAGTTCTTGTAGGTGTTGAGCACGCCCGAGGCCAGCGTGGTCAGCGAGATGAAGATGATGTACGGGAACATGATCCGCGTCATCGTCACCGCCAGCGGGAAGGCCTGGCCATCGGCGCGCAGCCCCGAGGCCACCGCATAGACCACCCAGGCCGCGCCGGCCACCCCGGCCAGCGACAGCAGCGCCAGCGCCCAGGCCAGCACGGTGGACATCGCGTCGACCAGCGCCTTGGTCGCGTCGTGCCCCTTCTGGTTCTTGAACTCGGCGAGGATCGGCACGAAGGCCTGCGAGAACGCGCCCTCGGCCGACAGCCGGCGCAGCAGGTTCGGGATGCGGAACGCGACGTAGAAGGCGTCGGTATATTGGCTGGCGCCGAACGCTCGCGCGATCAGCGTCTCACGGGCCAGACCGGTCACGCGCGACAAGAGCGTGAAGCCGCTGACCGTCAGCAGGGCTCGGAATAGATTCATGGGGCGCTTATTATACGGAAGGCCCGTTGGGTTCCGCCCCTCGCGGCGGAAAAAGCCGCCGCCGCGGCAGCGTGCCGGCGAGGCGACGCCATCGTTCGCCGAGCTTGTCTTTGCCTTGATTTTGTTGCTATAATCGCCCGTTTCTGAGTCTGCATTCGCGCTGCGGTGATCATCGAGCACGTTGCCGGCCTCGGTGAAACCTATGTTTTTTGGGCCCCGGGCAATCGCTCTCGAGGGTCGGATCGAAAAGCAGCGCTTGGCCGTCAGGCTCCAAGCTCTGGAAACAGGACAGGATAAGGAACCGTCATGGCTAACTCCGCACAAGCACGCAAGCGCGCCCGCCAGGCAGCGAAGGCTAACTCGCACAACTCGGCGCTGCGCTCGAAATTCCGCACCGCCATCAAGGCCGTTCGCAAGGCGATCGACGCCGGCGATCAAGCCAAGGCAGCCGAGCTGTACAAGGCCGCCACCAAGACGATCGACACGATCGCCGACAAGAAGATCGTTCACAAGAACAAGGCTGCTCGCCACAAGAGCCGCCTGTCGGCAGCGGTCAAGGGCCTGCAGGCCGCCGCGCAGTAAATCCGGTGCGCCCGCGAATTTCGCGGGCCCCTGTTTCCTGCCGATCACGAAAAACCCGCCTTGGCGGGTTTTTTGTCGTTTACGGTTTTCGCGCTACTGGGCCGGTCATGCGTCATGCCGGAACCTGCGGCCGATGAGGCAAGCAGCCGGAAATCGAATCGGGGAATCAGGGGAAAAGAGCTGCCGCGCGGGGAACGGGCAGCGGGAGCAGCCCGCCGCCGGTGTTCAGGCCTTGTCGTGCTTGCCGAGGTGCAGCTCGCAGGCCTCGGTGACGACCAGCTCGTTGTCGCGCGCGAAGTTCATCACGAAATCGAAGGCCATCGGTTCGAGTTCGCGCAGGCGTGCGTCGACGATCACGCATTTGACGCCGCCGACGATGGTCGGGCGCACGTACAGCGAATACTTCATATAGGCATTGCGCCCGCTGGCGCCCGGTCCGAACTGGGCCATCACGCCGGCAAGCCGTTCCGACCAGTCGCTGGGGCGAAACGTCTTCCCTTCTTTCGTGATGCCTTGAATGAAGAATTCGGTCGGGGGTGTTTCTGCCATGAAGGGTCCCAGGGGATGGGCCGACGGCCGGACGCTGCCGCGGCGGAAACGGGGCTCGGCCGCGCATGCCGGCTGCGGAATGCCGTGCCGCCCACGCTGCCCGCCCGATGATCGCCGCGAACGCGCCGGCGCACGCCTCCACACGCTTGCGCGCGGGCGCCGCCCGTACCCGGCAGCGTGATCCGCCGGACTTCGGAAAACCGCGGAATTATACCGCAGCGCCGCATCCAGCGGCGCCACGAGCGAGCCTTCCCGTGCCGGTTTCCGCCCGGCTTCTCCTCCCGAGCCCGTTCCGCTTCCCGTCCTGCTTCCCGCCATGTTCCACCCGACCGGGCGCCCCTGCCGGGCGCGCGCCGGCGCCCGTGCAGCGCCTCGACCGAGCCCTGCACGGGCACATCAGGCCCCGCCGGCGCGGCTCGTCAAAGCCGGGAAAATCCTTTATGCTGGGCTGGATTACCACCTCCCGACGGCGGGCGCCGTCCGGCACGGCGTGCCGGCTGCCTCCCGCCGCGTTTCGTTTCATGACCGCCAAAACCATTCGTCACTACCTGCAGTTCAAGGATTTCTCGCTGGAAGACTACGAGTACGTGCTCGAACGCACGGGTATCCTGAAGCGCAAATTCAAGAACTACGAGACCTACCACCCGCTGCACGACCGCACGCTGGCGATGATCTTCGAGAAGAACTCGACGCGCACGCGGCTCTCGTTCGAGGCCGGCATCTTCCAGCTCGGCGGCCACGCGGTGTTCATGAGCACGCGTGATACCCAGCTCGGACGCGGCGAGCCGGTCGAGGATTCGGCGCAGGTGATCTCGCGGATGGTCGACATCATCATGATCCGCACCTTCGAGCAGGACATCATCCAGCGCTTCGCCGACAACTCGCGCGTGCCGGTGATCAACGGCCTGACCAACGAATACCATCCCTGCCAGGTGCTGGCCGACATCTTCACCTACTACGAGCACCGCGGCCCGATCCGCGGCAAGACCGTGGCCTGGGTGGGCGATGCGAACAACATGCTCTACACCTGGATCGAGGCGGCCAAGATCCTCGGCTTCAAGCTGCGCCTGTCCACGCCGCCCGGTTACGCGCTCGACATGAAGCTGGTCGACGCGGACAGCGCCTCGGCCTACGAGATCTGCGCCGATCCGAACGAGGCCTGCCGCGGCGCCGACCTGGTCACCACCGACGTGTGGACCAGCATGGGCTTCGAGGCCGAGAACGAAGTGCGCAAGCAGGCCTTCGCCGACTGGTGCGTGGACGAGGAGATGATGGGCTTCGCCAATCCCGACGCGCTGTTCATGCACTGCCTGCCCGCCCATCGCGGCGAGGAAGTGACGGCCGGCGTGATCGACGGCCCGCAGAGCGTGGTCTGGGACGAGGCGGAGAACCGCCTGCACGTGCAGAAGGCGCTGATGGAATTCCTGCTGCTCGGCAAGCTCAACCACTGAACCCGGCACGGCCGGCCCAGCAAGCGAAAAGCCCCGCGATGCGGGGCTTTTTCATGTGCCTTGCGGTGCGAATCGCCGGCGCGACCGGTGCCAGGCGCGCTCAGATCGCGACCGGCTCGGCTTCGAGCTCGACGCCGAAACGCGCGCGCACGTCGGCCTGGATCGCACGCGCCAGCGCCAGGATCTCGGCGCCGGTGGCGCCGCCGCGATTGACCAGCACCAGCGCCTGCCGATCGTGCACGGCCGCCGCGCCGAGCGCGCGGCCCTTCCAGCCGCAGCGGTCGATCAGCCAGCCCGCCGCCAGCTTGACGCGCCCGTCCGGCTGCGGATACGAGACCAGCTCCGGTTCGCGCTGCTGGAGCGCCGCGAACTGCCCGACCTCGATCACGGGATTCTTGAAGAAACTGCCGGCATTGCCGAGCACGGCCGGATCCGGCAGCTTGGCGCGCCGGATCGCCACCACCGCGTCGAACACGTCGCGCGGTGTCGCCTCGGCCGGCGCGATGCCGCGCGCGGCGAATTCGCGCGAGACATCGGCGTAGTTGCAGCGCGGCGTCCATCGCTTGGGCAGCCGGAACGTGACCGAGACGATCGCGAAGCGGTCCCGCGCGGCCTGCTTGAACACGCTGTCGCGATAGCCGAACGCGCAGGCCGCGGCATCGAATTCGACGATCTCGCCGGTAGCCAGCTCGACCGCCTTCAGCAATGCGAAGCGTTCGCGCATCTCGACGCCGTAGGCGCCGATGTTCTGGATCGGCGCGGCGCCCACCGTGCCCGGGATCAGCGCGAGATTCTCGAGCCCCGGCATGCCGGCATCCAGGGTCCAGGCCACGAACTCATGCCAGTTCTCGCCGCCGCCGGCTTCCACGTACCAGGCCTCGTCGTCCTCGCGCAGCAGCGCGCGGCCGCGCACGCCGTTGATCAGCACCAGCGCGTCGACATCGCCCGTGAACACCACGTTGCTGCCGCCGCCGAGCACCAGCACCGGCAGGCCGGCTGCGCGCGGGTCGCGCGCCGCGGCGGCGAAGCCGGCCGGCGTGTCGACGCGCGCCGCCCAGCGCGCGCGCACCGCGAAACCGAAGCTGTTGTGCTCGCGCAGCGGGTAATCGGGCAGCAGCGCCGGCGCGCCGGCAGCCTCCGAGGCGGGAGCGGACGAAGGCGGAGGAACAGCGGCGGAAGGGGAAGCGAAATCGGAATCTGACATCGGCGGCAGGGGGCGCGGCGTTCGCGGGTCGCGCCGACGTGAGCGGCGGCCTTGGGCAAAACGCGGGGGCATCGGTAAAATGGCGGTCGGTCCGCAATTATAGCGAGTGGCCGCGCACGCATCGCGCGGCCCGCATGTCTTACAGGGAGAACAGCATGCCATCGTTCGACGTCGTTTCCGAAGCGAACATGATCGAAGTGAAGAATGCCGTCGAGCAGTCGAACAAGGAAATTTCGACGCGCTTCGACTTCAAGGGCTCCGACGCGCGCGTCGAGCACAAGGAACAGGAGCTGACCCTGTTCGCCGACGACGATTTCAAGCTCGGCCAGGTCAAGGACGTGCTGATCGGCAAGATGGCCAAGCGCAATGTCGACGTGCGTTTCCTCGACTACGGCAAGGTCGACAAGATCGGCGGCGACAAGCTCAAGCAGGTCGTCACGATCAAGAAGGGCGTGACGGGCGACCTGGCCAAGCGCGTGGTGCGCACCGTCAAGGACAGCAAGATCAAGGTGCAGGCCAGCATCCAGGGCGACGCGGTGCGCGTGTCGGGCACCAAGCGCGACGACCTGCAGAGCGTGATCGCGCTGCTGCGCAAGGAAGTCGCCGACACGCCGCTGGACTTCAACAACTTCCGCGACTGATCGAACCCGATCCGCCGGCAAGACCGACGGCGCGCGGCACGGGCATCCCCCGCTGCCGCGCGCCGTTTTTCATGGGCGCGGCCGTATCAGGCGCCGCTCGACGGCTCGACCGGTTTCTTCTTGTCGCCGATCCGGCTTTCCTGGCCCTTCAACAGCTTCGAGATATTGGCGCGATGACGCCAGATCAGCAGCAGGCTCATGGCCAGCACGGCCCAGGCGACCGGATTGTCGCGCGTGCCGAACAGCCAGACGTCGAAGATCGGCGCGAACACGGCCGCCACCAGCGCCGCGAACGAGGAATAGCGGAAGCAGAACGCGATCACCAGCCAGCTCAGCAGGGTGGCGATGCCGAGCGCCGGCGAGATCGCCAGCAGCACGCCGGCGGCCGTGGCCACGCCCTTGCCGCCCTGGAAGCGGAAGAAGATCGGGTAGAGGTGGCCGAGGAACACGGCGATCGCGGCCAATGCCACGCCGAGCTCGCCGCCGATCCCGAAGTGCCGCACCAACCAGACCGCCAGCCAGCCCTTGAAGGCATCGCCGAGCAGGGTCAGGATCGCGGCCTTCTTGCTGCCGCTGCGCAGCACGTTGGTGGCGCCGGGGTTCTTCGAGCCGTAGGAACGCGGATCGGCGAGGCCCATCAAGGCGCTGACGACGACGGCGAACGACACCGAGCCGATCAGGTAGGCAACGATGGTAGCGATCAGAATCTGCATGGGGAGGTTCGATTGTTTCGACGAAGAAGTGAACGGGGCGCCGCCGCCGGGCCAGCCCGGTGCCGCGCGGCGCCCATTCTACCGAAGCGGGCCGGGCCCGGTTCCGGGTGAAACCCTCAATCGACGCTGGCGCACTGCACCGGTTTCGCGCCGAGTACGTTGGTCAGCACCGCCGGCGCGAGGCTCAGCAGGTAGCCGCGCTTGCCGCCGTTGATGAGGATCGAGGGCAGCGCGAGCACGCTCGACTCGACGTAGACGGGCATCGCTTTCCTGGTGCCGAACGGCGAGGTGCCGCCCACCAGGTAGCCCGAATGACGGTTCGCGACCTCGGGCTTGCAGGGCTCGACGCGCTTGGCGCCGATCTGCCGCGCCAGGTTCTTGGTGGAGACGGTGCGATCGCCGTGCATCAGGATCACCAGCGGCCTGGCCTGCTCGTCCTCCATCACCAGGGTCTTGACCACCGCGTGCTCGTCCACGCCGAGCTGGCGCGCCGATTCGCCGGTGCCGCCGTGCTCGACGTAGTCGTAGGTGTGCTCGCCGAAGGCCACGCCCTGGCGGCGCAGCCATTGCGTGGCGGGGGTTTCGGAGACATGTCGGGATTTGCTCATGGGCGCATTTTAATTGCGTGCGCCGCGAAGCACTATTGTCCGTTCGGCAGATTGCCCCGCCGCGGTGCGCGTGGCACGATCGACACCTTATTGAACATCTTCAGCAAGGCCCTGCGACCCGGCCTGTTTCCGGAGCCACGATGCCCGCTTCCCTGTCCGCTTCTCCGTCAGCCTCCCAGTCGTCCCCGTCCTCGCCGCCCACCGCGCCGCTCGACACCGAGGCGCTGCTCGCCGCCCTGCCCGCGCGCATCGCCGAGCTGCCGCGCCGCATCGCCGCGCGCACGCCCGAGCACCCGGCGCTGATCGAGGACGCCCGCCGGCTCAGCTATGCCGAGCTGGTGACGGCCATCGACGCGAGCGCCGCGCAACTGCGCGCGCTCGGCGTGCGCGGCGGCGATCGCGTGATGATCGTCGCCGAGAACAGCATCGCGCAGATCGTGCTGCTGTTCGCCGCCGCCACGCTCGACGCCTGGGCGCTGCTCGCCAATGCGCGGCTGTCGGCGGCCGAGCTCGATGCGATCGCCGCGCACGCACGGCCGCGCGCGATCGCCTTCGTCACAGCCACCTCGCCCGACGCGGCCGCCCACGCGGCGCGCCACCGCGCCCTGCCGGCCGCCGCCGGCGAGCCCGACATCGGCACCTGGGCGGTGGCGCTCGATCCCGGCACCCACGCCGAGGCAGTGGAAACCGAAGGCGCCCGGCAATGCGCGGCGCTGATCTACACCACCGGCACCACCGGCACACCCAAGGGCGTGATGCTGTCGCATCGCAACCTGCTGTTCGTCGCGGCCGTCTCCAGCACGCTGCGGCGGGTGAGCGCGAGCGACGTGGTCTATACGGTGCTGCCGGTCTCGCACGTCTACGGGCTGGCCTCGGTCTGCCTGGGCAGCCTGTGCGCCGGCGCGACCCTGCGCCTGGCGCCGCGCTTCGTGCCCGAGGCGGTGCGCCGCGCGCTGGCCGACGAGCGCGTGACCATCTTCCAGGGCGTGCCGGCGATGCACGCGAAGCTGCTCGATCACCTGCAGGCTCACGGCCACGCCTGGCAGGCCCCGCAACTGCGCTTCGTCTATTCGGGCGGCTCGCCGCTCGACGCGGACCTGAAGGCGCGGGTCGAGCGCGTCTACGGGCTGCCGCTGCACAACGGCTACGGCATGACCGAAAGCAGCCCGACCGTCGCGCAGACGCTGCTGGAGGCACCGCGCGGGGATTGCTCGGTGGGCGTGCCGATTCCCGGCATCGAGGTGCGGCTGGTCGATCCCGAGCTGAAGCCGGTGCCGCCCGGCGAGGTCGGCGAGATCCTGGTGCGCGGGCCGAACGTGATGCTCGGCTATTACCGCAACCCCGAGGCCACGCGCGCGGCCGTCACGGCCGAGGGCTGGCTGCGCACCGGCGACCTGGCGCGGGCCGCCGCCGACGGCGCGCTGAGCATCGCCGGCCGCAGCAAGGAGCTGATCATCCGCTCCGGCTTCAACGTCTATCCGGCCGAGGTCGAGCATGTGCTGAACGCGCATCCGGCCGTGGTGCAGTCGGCCGTGATCGGGCGGGCGGTGCCCGGCAACGAGGAAGTGCTCGCCTTCGTCGAGCTGACGCCGGGCGCCGCGCTCGCCGCCGACGAGCTCGACGCCTGGTGCGCGGCCAGGCTCGCGCCCTACAAGCGGCCCGCGCGCATCGTCGCCGTCGAGGCGCTGCCGGCCGCCTCGACCGGCAAGGTGCTCAAGCACCGGCTGCGCGAGCACGCGGCCTATAAAGACTGAAGGACTGAACGGGACGGATCGAAGCCCGGGGAGGCTGGCGACGGGCAGGGCGGGATCCGGGAAGCACGCGCCGCGGAAACGGCGCGCTTCCCTTCAGCAGATCTCAGCCGCGCGGATGATGCTGGGCGTGCAGCGAGCGCAGGCGTTCGCGCGCGACGTGCGTGTAGATCTGGGTAGTCGAGATATCGCTGTGGCCGAGCAGCATCTGCACCACCCGCAGGTCCGCGCCGTGATTGAGCAGGTGCGTGGCGAAGGCGTGCCGCAGCGTGTGCGGCGAGAGATGCGCGCGGATCTCGGCGCGCAGCGCGTGGCGCTTGATGATGTTCCAGAACTGCTGGCGCGTCATGCCCTCGCCGCGCGCGGTCACGAACAGCGCGTCCGAGGCGCGCGCGCCGAGCAGCGCGGGTCGCGCCTCGCGCAGGTAGCGCTCGATCCAGCCGTGCGCGACCTCGCCGAACGGCACCAGCCGCTCCTTCGAGCCCTTGCCCATCACGCGCACCACGCCGTCGTTGAGACCGACCTCGACCGTCTTCAGCGTGACCAGTTCGCTCACCCGCAGCCCGCTCGCGTACATCAGCTCGAGCATGGTGCGATCGCGCAGCCCCAGCGCCGTCTCCACCTCGGGCGCGCCGAGCAGCGCCTCGACCTGGCCTTCCGAGAGCGTCGAGGGAAACCGCGGCGCCTGCTTGGCCGACAGCACGCGCAGCGTCGGATCGGCGGCCGCACGATGCTCGCGCAGCGCCCAGCCGTAATAGCGCCGGAAGACCGACAAACGCCGGTTCGAGGAGGTGGCCTTGCCGTCGCTGCGCGCCGCGATGTAGGCCGTCAGGATCGGCTCGGAGACGACATCGAGGCTCGCCTCGTGCGTCTGCGCGAGCCACTGCGCGAACAGCGTCAGGTCGCGCCGGTAGGCATCGAGCGTGTTCTTCGACAGGCCATGCTCGAGCCACAGCGCGTCGCAGAACAGGTCGATCGCGTGACGGCTGGCCTCGCGCTCGGGCGTGCCGGCCAGTGGCTCGCCGAGCGCGCCGTCGCCCTTGCCACCGCTGCCGGGCGGGCGGCCCGGCTTGCGGCCGGGGCTTCGGCC
>NZ_VWWC01000015.1:0-81155 GCF_011753175.1 Burkholderia sp. Cy-637
GGCCGCCCGCCGCGCGCCGGCCCGCGCCCCCCGCGCGCGCCGGGCGATTCAGGGCCGGTGCCGGCCGCCGCAACCAGTGAAAAGGACAGGCTTGAAACTCCCGTACGAATGGCAGATCGGCTGGCGCTACACGCGCGCCGGCAAACGCACGACCGGCAACGGTTTCATCTCCTTCATCGCCGCCGTCTCGATGCTCGGCATCGCGCTCGGCGTGGCGGCCCTGATCGTGGTGCTGTCGGTGATGAACGGCTTCCAGAAGGAGGTGCGCGACCGCATGCTGTCGGTGCTGGCGCACGTCGAGATCTTCTCGCCGACCGGCTCGATGCCCGACTGGCAACTGACCGCCAACGAGGCGCGCCGCAACCCGGAAGTGATCGGCTCGGCGCCCTATGTGGAGGCACAGGCCCTGCTCACGCGCCAGGACGCCGTCAGCGGCGTGCTGCTGCGCGGCGTCGATCCGACGCTGGAGCCGCAGGTGACCGACATCGCCAAGGACATGAAGGCCGGCTCGCTGGCCGCCCTGCAGCCGGGCCAGTTCGACGTCGTGCTCGGCACCGCGCTGGCCAGCAATCTGGGCGTATCGGTCGGCGACAAGGTCACCATGTTCGTGCCCGAGGGCACCGTCACGCCGGCCGGCATGCTGCCGCGGGTGAGGCAGTTCACGGTGGTCGGCATCTTCGAGTCGGGGCATTACGAATACGACAGCACGCTGGCGATGATCGACATCCAGGACGCGCAGAAGCTGTTCCGGCTGCCGGCGCCGACCGGCGTCAGGCTGCGGCTCAAGGACATGCAGCGCGCGCCCGAGGTGGCGGTGCAACTGTCGCATTCGCTGTCGGGCGATCTCTATATCCGCGACTGGACCCAGCAGAACAAGACCTGGTTCTCGGCCGTGAAGATCGAGAAGCGCATGATGTTCATCATCCTGACGCTGATCATCGCGGTGGCCGCCTTCAACCTGGTGTCCTCGCTGGTGATGACGGTCACCAACAAGCAGGCCGACATCGCGATCCTGCGCACGCTCGGCGCGCAGCCCGGCTCGATCATGAAGATCTTCGTGGTGCAGGGCGTGACGGTGGGCTTCGTCGGCACGCTCTCTGGCGTGGCGCTCGGCAGCCTGATCGCCTGGAGCATCCCCTGGCTGATCCCGATGATCGAGCATGCCTTCGGCGTGCAGTTCCTGCCGCCCTCGGTCTACTTCATCAGCGAGCTGCCTTCCGAGCTGGTGGCCGGCGACGTGGCCAAGATCGGCGTGATCGCCTTCGTGCTGTCGGCGGTGGCCACCCTCTATCCGAGCTGGCGCGCCGCCAAGGTGCGCCCGGCCGAGGCGCTGCGCTATGAATGAGCGGCTCGCGCAACCGGCCATGAACCCGAACTCAACAGGAAACCCGCGCATGCGCGAAACCGTGCTCGAAGCCAGCGGCATCACCAAATCGTTCCAGCAGGGCGGGCTCGACGTGCGCGTGCTGGCCGACGCCTCCGTCACCGTCCATCGCGGCGAGAAGCTGGCGATCGTGGGCGCCTCGGGCTCGGGCAAGAGCACCCTGCTGCACGTGCTGGGCGGGCTCGACGAACCGGGCACCGGCGAGGTCTCGCTGCTCGGCAAGCCTTTCACGCGGCTCGGCGAGCGCGAGCGCAACGAACTGCGCAATCGCGCGCTGGGTTTCGTCTACCAGTTCCACCACCTGCTGCCCGAGTTCTCGGCGCTCGACAATGTCGCGATGCCGCTGCGGATCCGCCGGCTCAGCGCGGCCGAGGCGCGTCACGACGCGCAGGAGATGCTGGAGCGGGTCGGCCTCGGCCATCGCGCCCGGCATCGCCCGGGCGAGCTGTCGGGCGGCGAGCGCCAGCGCGTGGCCGTGGCGCGCGCGCTGGTCACCAAGCCGGCCTGCGTGCTGGCCGACGAGCCCACCGGCAATCTCGACGGCTCGACCGCCGACAACGTCTTCAACCTGATGCTCGAACTGTCGCGCACGCTCGACACCAGCTTCGTGATCGTCACGCACGATCCCGAGCTGGCCGGGCGCTGCGACCGCATCCTGCGGCTGCGCGACGGCGTGCTGCACGAGGAGCCGGCGGTGCCGGTCTGAGCCGATGTGGATCGACACGCACTGCCATCTCGATGCCGGTGAGTTCGACGCGGACCGCGAGGCCGTGGTCGATGCGGCGGCGGATGCGGGCGTGTCGGGCATCGTGATCCCGAGCATCGGGCGCGACAACTTCGAGACGGTGCGCGAGCTCGCGCATCGCACCGCCGGCGGCAGCTACGCGCTCGGCATCCATCCGCTCTACACGCCCGGCGCCCGCGACGAGGATCTCGACCGGCTGCGCATGGAGATCGAGGCGAGCCTGGACGATCCGCGCTTCGTCGCGATCGGCGAGATCGGGCTCGACTACTTCGTCGAGGGGCTCGACAACCCGCGGCAGGAGCACTTCTACTACGAGCAACTGAAGCTCGCGCGCGAATTCGAGCTGCCGGTGCTCTGCCACGTGCGCAAGTCGCAGGATCGCGTGCTGGCGGGGCTGCGGCGCTTCGGGGTGCGGCGCGGCATCGCCCATGCCTTCAACGGCAGCTTCCAGCAGGCCGAGGCCTTCATCGCGCAGGGCCTGCACCTGGGCTTCGGCGGCAACGTGACCTTCGAGCGTGCGCGGCAGATTCGCCGGCTCGCCGAGCAGTTGCCGATCGAGGCGCTGGTGGTCGAGACCGACGCACCCGACATCGCCCCCGAATGGATCTACAAGCAGCGCAACACGCCCGACCAGGTGCCGCGCATCGGCGAGGCGATCGCCGCCTTGCGCGGCAGCGAGCCCGAGGCCATCGCGCGGGCGACCACCGCCAATGCGCATGCGGCGATGCCCAGGCTGCGTCCGCTTTCCTGATTTCCCCGCCTGATTTTCCGTTCCTGACATAGCCCGTTCGGCCGGCTCGATCGCCGGATCGATCCGGCGCGCCTGTCGATCCGCATAATCGTCGGCGGGAGATGCCGAGCGTTCGGCGCGCGAGGGCCGACATGCCGATGCGGGAGATCTGGATCGCGTTCGCGCTGGGTGTCGTGATGCTGCAGCGGCAGGCGCGCCTGCCCGGCGTGGCCGAGGCGGGCGCGGCGCTGGGCGCGGTGGCGCTGTTGCTCGCGCTGATCGTGATGGTTCGGCGGGCGGCGTCGCCGCGCTTGGCGCGAGGCGTGACGATCCTGACCGTGCTCCTGCTGGCCGCGTTGATTGGTTATGGCTATGCCGCGATGCGCGCGCACCTGCGCCTGGCCGACGACCTGCCGCTCGAATGGCAGCGGCGCGAGGTGCTCGTCACGGGCGTGGTGCGCGGCCTGCCGGCGCGCGATGCGCAAGGGCAGCGCTTCCTGCTCGACGTCGACGGCCACGATACGGGGCTGCTCCGTTTTCCGGCGCGGCTGCGCCTGTCCTGGATCCGCTACGACCGGCGCGAGGCGGCGCCGCCCGAAGTGCGGCCCGGCGAGCGCTGGCGCCTGCGGGTGCGCCTGAAGCGTCCGCACGCCAATGCCAACGCCGGCTTGCGCGATGCCGAGGCGGCCTGGCTCGCGGGCGGGATTCGCGCGCTGGGTTACGTGTCCTCGTCGCGCGATGCCTCGCGTCTCGACGCGAGTCCACGGGACGCGGCCGCCGTGGTGGACCGGCTGCGCCATCGCGTGCGGGAGCGGATCCGCGCGGTGCTCGACGGCGCGCCGCATGCGGGCATCGTCATCGCGCTGGCGATCGGCGCGCAGGACGATATCGCCGAGCTCGACCGGCAGGTGCTGCGCGCCACCGGCACCAGCCACCTGGTGGCGATCTCGGGCCTGCATATCGGCATGGTCGGCGCGCTGGCCGCCTGGCTGGCTGCCGCGTTATGGCGGCGCGGCAGCGTGCGCGGCATGGCCTTGCCCCTGTGGCTGCCGGCGCCGCATGCCGGCGCCTGGGCGGCGATCGCGGGGGCGGGCTGCTACGCCGCGCTGGCCGGCTTCAACGTGCCGGCGCAGCGCGCCTGGTGGATGCTGGCCGTGGCCTGCCTGGCCTATTTGTCGGGCCGGTCGATCGCCCCCTCGACCACGCTCGCCGCGGCGCTCGGCTGCGTGCTGCTGGCCGATCCCTGGGCCGTGCTGATGCCGGGCTTCTGGCTGTCGTTCGGGGCGGTGGCGGTGATCCTGTTCGCGGTGTCGGGGCGCGCGGCGCGGCCCTGGCCGGCGGACGAGCCGGCTGCCGTGGAAGCGGGGGGCCTGGATCCGGGCGGCACGCGGCAGCACCTGCGCCGCGCGGCGGCGCGCCTGGTTCGTGTCGGCGCGAACGGCGCGCGCGTGCAATACGCCGTCACGCTCGGTCTCGCGCCGTTCACCGTGGTCTGGTTCGGCCAGGTTCCGCTGGCCGGCGCGCTGGCGAATGCGTTCGCGATCCCCTGGGTCGGCTCGCTTGTCACGCCGATCGTGCTGGCCGGCATGGCGTTGCCGGCGCCGCTCGACGCGCTGGCCTTGCGGGCCGCGCATGCGCTGCTCACCGCCATGTTCGCGCTGTTCGAGGCGATGCCGGCCGGGCTGGCGGCGGTGGCCGAGATGCCGTCGCCATCCTGGTTCGCCTTGCTCGCCGCGCTGGCGGGCACCGGCTGGGCGCTGATGCCGCGCGGCTGGCCCTTGCGCTTCGCGGCGCCGCTGGCCTGGCTGCCCTTGGTGCTGCCGCCCTCGCAGGCGCCGCCCGCCGGCGCGCTTCGGCTGACCCTGCTCGATGTGGGCCAGGGCCTGGCCGTGCTGGCGGAGACGGCGCATCACCGCTTGCTGTTCGACGCCGGCCCAGGTGCCGAATCGACCCGGGCCGGCGAGCGCATCGTCGTGCCCTTCCTGCGGGCGAAGGGCATCCGTTCGCTTGACACGCTGATGATCAGCCACGCGGATGCCGATCATGCCGGCGGCGCGGCCGCCGTGCTCGAGGCCTTGCCGGTCCGGCAACTGACCGGCGGCCTGCCGCGCGATAAGGCCTTGTGGGGGCTGGCGCGCGCGGCCGGGGTAGCGGACCGGCTGGCCTGCCGGGCCGGGCAGCGCTGGACCTGGGACGGCGTGCATTTCGCGGTGCTGTGGCCGCGTGCCGAACCTGACGCGGACGCGCCGAACGCGAGCTCCTGCGTGCTGCATGTCTCGGCGGGCGGCCGGGCGGCCTTGCTGACCGGCGATATCGACACCGGGGTCGAGCGCACGCTGGTGCGCGACGAGAGCGCGGCGCTGGCGGCCGAGGTGCTGGTGGTGCCGCACCACGGCAGCCGCACCTCGTCCTGGGAGCCCTTCGTCGACGCCGTCGCGCCGCGCGCGGCCTGGTTCCCGCTCGGTCACGCCAATCGCTTCGGGCACCCGCATCCGACCGTCTGGGCGCGCTACGCCGCCCGCAGCATCGAACTCGCGCGCAGCGATCGGGACGGCGCCGTGAGCGTGATGCTGAACGATCCGTCCGCGCCGGACGGGCTGCCTGTCGAGCGCTATCGCGAACGTCATCGGCGTTACTGGATGGCGCCGTGAGCGGGCAGAGACATCGCTGCGGATAGCCAGTAGAGGGAACCATCAAAGCGGCGAGGGCCGGCGCGATGCCAGGAAAATCAAGCGCTTATCCGATGATTTCGAAACGGCGCGGGGCAACGGCCGAGGCGCCGCCGCCGCGCTTCGCGATGGCGCGGCCCGGACGCGCTATGCTCGCTGCCATCGGCACTGGCGATCGCCTCCCCGCGCAGGCGGGGAGCGGCGAGCCCGGCCTCGACCCGGACCCACATGATGAAACCAGGAGACAGCGGCGACTTGAAGGACATCCTCCACTTCTCTCATGCGAACGGTTTTCCCGCGCCGATCTACCGGACCATCTTCGCCGAACTGGCCGACGACTACGACCTGCGCCATATCGACCGGATCGGCCACGACCGGCGCTACCCCGTGACGCGCGACTGGCCCCACCTGGTCGAGGAACTGCTGGAGGCGATCGGCCGGGACTACACGCGCCCGGTCTGGCTGGTCGGCCATTCGCTGGGCGGTTATCTATCCCTGATGGCGGCGCTGCAGAAGCCGCAATGGGTGAAGGGCGTGGTGATGCTCGACTCGCCCGTGATCGCGGGCTGGCGCAGCAGCGCGCTGCGCTTCAGCCAGTGGGCCGGCCTCGACGAGCGGCTCTCGCCGGCCGCGGCCACCCGCACGCGCCGCACCCGCTGGGCCGATCGCGAGGAGGCCTGGCGGCATTTCCACGAGAAGCCGGCCTTCGCGCGCTGGGACGAGCGGATGCTGGCCGACTACATCGACCACGGCATTCCGCAGACGGACCCCTCGGGCGAGCGCCGGCTCGCCTTCGATCGCGATATCGAATACATGATCTACCGCACCTTGCCGCACACGCTCGGCCCGCGCCTGGCGCACGGCGCGCCGGTGCCGGTCGGCTTCCTGGCCGGCACGCGCTCGCGCGAGGTGCGCCAGGTCGGGCTGGAGGCGACGCAGCGCGTCGCGCAGGGGCGCGTCGAATGGCTGGAGGGCTCGCACCTGTTCCCGATGGAGCGGCCGCTGGATACGGCGCGCGCTTTGCAGCGCATGCTGAATACGCTGCGTTCGGTGGAGGCGGCGTAGGCGGCGGTCGCGATGCGCTCGCGGCGATCGCGAGCGCCGCGGGCAGGGCGCTGGCGCCGCCGCGGAATCCGTCGATATGCCGTCGATGCGACGCCGATATGCGGGTGCTGGTGCCGTCGATGCGCCGCCGCGAACCGGCCGGCGCGGCCCGGCGGGCCGCTCTCCCGCGCCGCTCAAGGATAGGGCGCGATCGGCCCGCAATTGCTGAGAGATACGCGGTCTTTACGGTATAATCCGTTTTTCCCGCGAGCATCCAGCGATGACCAAATATGTATTCGTCACCGGCGGCGTAGTTTCCTCCCTCGGCAAGGGGATTGCCGCCGCTTCTCTCGCCGCGATCCTCGAATCGCGCGGTCTGAAAGTCACCCTCCTCAAACTCGATCCGTACATCAACGTCGACCCCGGCACGATGAGCCCGTTCCAGCACGGCGAAGTGTTCGTGACGGAAGACGGCGCGGAGACCGACCTCGACCTCGGCCACTACGAGCGCTTCATCAGCACCAAGATGCGCAAGGCCAACAACTTCACGACCGGTCAGATCTACGAGTCGGTGATCCGCAAGGAACGCCGCGGCGACTACCTGGGCAAGACGGTCCAGGTGATTCCGCACATCACCAACGAGATCCAGGCCTTCATCGAGCGCGGCGCGGCTTCCGCCACCTGCGGCGAGCCGGACGTGGCGATCGTCGAGATCGGCGGCACGGTCGGCGACATCGAATCGCTGCCCTTCCTCGAGGCCGCGCGCCAGATGAGCCTGCGCCTGGGCCGCAACAGCGCCTGCTTCGTGCACCTCACCCTGGTGCCGTTCATCGCCACGGCGGGCGAACTGAAGACCAAGCCCACCCAGCACAGCGTGCAGAAGCTGCGTGAGATCGGCATCTCGCCGCACGTGCTGCTCTGCCGTGCCGACCGTCCGATCCCCGACGACGAATCGCAGAAGATCTCGCTGTTCTCGAACGTGCCGGAAGACGCGGTGATTTCCGTGTGGGACGTCGACAGCATCTACAAGATCCCGCAGATGCTGCACGACCAGGGCATGGACCGCATCATCTGCGAGGAACTGAAGCTGACCGTGAAGGATGCCGACCTGGCCATGTGGGCCTCGCTGGTCGACAAGCTCGAGCATCCGAAGCACGAGGTCACGATCGGCATGGTCGGCAAGTACGTCGAGCTGACCGAGTCCTACAAGTCGCTGATCGAGGCACTGCGCCACGCCTCGATCCACACCTCGACCAAGGTCAATATCGAGTACCTCGATTCGGAAGAGATCGAGGCCAAGGGCGTCGACAGCCTCAAGCATCTCGACGCCGTGCTGGTGCCGGGCGGTTTCGGCCGTCGCGGTACCGAAGGCAAGATCGCGGCGATCCGCTATGCGCGCGAGTCCAAGGTGCCGTACCTCGGCATCTGCCTGGGCATGCAGCTGGCGGTGATCGAATTCGCGCGCGACGTGGTGGGCCTGAAGGACGCCAACAGCACCGAGTTCGATCCCGAGACGCCGAACCGCGTGGTCGCGCTGATCACCGAGTGGTACGACCGCGAAGGCAAGGTCGAGAAGCGCACCGAGGCATCGGACCTGGGCGGCACCATGCGCCTGGGCTCGCAGCGCTGCCCGATCAAGGCCGGCACGCTGGCCGAGGAAATCTACGGCAGCGACGTGAACGAGCGTCACCGTCACCGCTACGAGGTGAACAACCTCCTGGTGCCGCAGCTCGAGTCGGGCGGCCTGGTGATCAGCGCGCGCACGCCGAGCGAGGACCTGCCGGAAATGATGGAGCTGCCGCGCTCGATGCACCCCTGGTTCGTCGGCGTCCAGTTCCACCCGGAATTCACCTCCACGCCGCGTGACGGCCATCCCCTGTTCAAGTCGTTCGTCGAAGCCGCGCTCGCCAGCCAGCAGGCGCGTGCCGGAGTGAAAGCATGAAACTGGGCGATTTCGAAGTCGGCCTCGATCGGCCGTTCTTCCTGATCGCCGGCACCTGCGTCGTCGAATCGGAGCAGATGACGATCGACACGGCGGGCCGGCTCAAGGAAATCTGCGCGAAGCTGAACATCCCGTTCATCTACAAGTCCTCGTTCGACAAGGCCAATCGCAGCTCGGGCACCTCGTTTCGCGGCCCCGGCATGGACGAGGGCCTGCGCATCCTCTCCGAGGTCAAGCGCCAGCTCGGCCTGCCGGTGCTGACCGACGTGCACGAGGTGGACGAGATCGAGCCGGTCGCGGCGGTGGTCGACGTGCTGCAGACGCCGGCCTTCCTGTGCCGGCAGACCGACTTCATCCACGCCTGCGCGCGTTCGGGCAAGCCGGTCAACATCAAGAAGGGCCAGTTCCTCGCGCCGCACGACATGAAGAACGTGATCGACAAGGCGCGCGCGGCGGCCCGCGAGGCCGGCCTCTCCGAGGACCGCTTCATGGCCTGCGAACGCGGCGTCTCGTTCGGCTACAACAATCTCGTGTCGGACATGCGCTCGTTGGCGATCATGCGCGAGACCGGCGCGCCGGTGGTGTTCGACGCCACCCACTCGGTGCAGCTGCCGGGCGGGCAGGGCACCAGCTCGGGCGGCCAGCGCGAGTTCGTGCCGGTGCTGGCGCGCGCGGCGGTGGCCACGGGCGTGGCGGGCCTGTTCATGGAAACCCATCCGAACCCGGCCGAGGCGAAGTCCGACGGCCCGAACGCCGTGCCGCTGCATCGCATGGCCGCGCTGCTCGAGACGCTCGTCACGCTCGACGCGGCGGTCAAGCGCGCGCCGTTCCTGGAAAACGATTTCAACTAATGCATGAACTTGGCGGCGGTGGCGGACGTCTGTAGCAAGGTCCGCTTCGCCGGCACAGCCTTCACGACGGAATTCATCGTCATCCTCAGAGGAAATCATGAGTGCAATCGTAGATATCATCGGCCGCGAGATTCTGGATTCGCGCGGTAATCCCACCGTCGAGTGCGACGTGCTGCTCGAATCGGGCACGATGGGCCGCGCCGCGGTGCCGTCGGGCGCGTCGACGGGTTCGCGCGAGGCGATCGAGCTGCGCGACGGCGAAACCGGCCGCTACAACGGCAAGGGCGTGCTGAAGGCGGTCGAGCATATCAACACCGAAATCTCCGAGGCGATCATGGGCCTCGACGCGTCGGAGCAGGCCTTCCTCGACAAGACGTTGCTCGAGCTCGACGGCACCGACAACAAGTCGCGCCTGGGCGCGAACGCGATGCTGGCCGTCTCGATGGCCGTCGCGAAGGCCGCCGCCGAAGAGGCCGGCCTGCCGCTGTACCGCTACTTCGGCGGCTCGGGCGCGATGCAGCTGCCGGTGCCGATGATGAACATCGTGAACGGCGGCGCGCACGCCAACAACAGCCTGGACATCCAGGAGTTCATGATCGTCCCGGTCAGCCAGCCGACCTTCCGCGAAGCGCTGCGCTGCGGCGCCGAAGTGTTCCATGCGCTCAAGAAGATCCTGTCGGATCGCGGCATGAGCACGGCGGTGGGCGACGAAGGCGGCTTCGCGCCGAACTTCGGCAGCAACGACGAATGCCTGTCGACCATCCTCCAGGCGATCGAGAAGGCCGGCTATCGCGCCGGCGAGGACGTCCTGCTGGCGCTCGACTGCGCGGCCTCGGAGTTCTACCACGACGGCAAGTACCAGCTCGCCGGCGAAGGCCTGCAACTGTCGTCGGCCGAATTCGCCGACTACCTCGCCACGCTGGCCGACAAGTTCCCGATCGTCTCGATCGAGGACGGCATGCATGAAAGCGACTGGGACGGCTGGAAGCTCCTGACCGAGCGCCTGGGCAAGAAGGTGCAGCTGGTGGGCGACGACCTGTTCGTCACCAACACGCGCATCCTCAAGGAAGGCATCGAGAAGGGCATCGCGAATTCGATCCTGATCAAGATCAACCAGATCGGCACGCTGACCGAAACCTTCGCGGCCATCGAAATGGCCAAGCGCGCCGGCTACACGGCCGTGATCTCGCATCGCTCGGGCGAGACGGAAGATTCGACGATCGCCGATATCGCCGTCGGCCTGAACGCCGGCCAGATCAAGACGGGTTCGCTCTCGCGCAGCGACCGCATCTCGAAGTACAACCAACTGCTGCGCATCGAGGAAGATCTCGGCGATATCGCCAGCTACCCGGGCAAGTCGGCGTTCTACAACCTGCGCTAACGCGTTACTATCCGGTCTAGTCACCCGTGACGCCGCTTCGCGACCCTCGTGAAGCGGCGCTTCTTATATCTGCGGCTCGTACATGCGGCTTGTCACTGTCGTCCTGATCGCCTTGCTGGTGTTGATTCAGTACCCGTTGTGGTGGGGGCATGGCGGCTGGCTGCGCGTGCACGAATTGCGGCAGGAATTGCTCAACCAGACGCAGAAGAACGCCGACGAGAAGCTGCGCAACGAGCGGATCGCCGGCGAGGTGCAGGATCTGCAGAACGGCACGGCGGCGATCGAGGAGCGGGCCCGCTACGAGATGGGCATGGTCAAGGATGGCGAGGTGTTCGTGCAGTTCGTCTCGCCGAATTCGCCGGCGCCGATGGTGCCGAACCAGAATTCGACCGCCTCGCTGACCAACCATGGCGATACCAGCAGCGCGCCGGTGCGCGTGGTGCCGAACCCGGTGTCGCGGGCCAAGCCCGAGCGGCATCACGGGCGCGCCGAGCATCACTGACGGGCGAGAAGCTCGCGCCGGCTGGTAGCTGCGAGGCGGCGGAAACGAAAAAGCGCGACCCGAAGGTCGCGCTTTTTCATTGGCGAGGCGCTCGATCGACGGCCCGAGCGGCTTACCAGCCCCATCCCCAGCCGGGGTAGCCATAACCGACGCCAGTGCCCCAGCCGCGATTCCAGCCGCCGCCGTAATACCCGCCGTAGACGGTGACCGGCGTCGGCGCGTAGTAGGAATAGGCGCGCGCGGCGGCCTCGGCCGACATGATCTCGTTCTGCTCGCGCAGCACCTGCCGGTCGATCGCGTCGTAGCGCTGTTTTTCCGCGGCCGTGAGCGGCTGGGCCGTGGCGGTAGCCGCGCCGGGCTGGCCGTCGGGCAGGCGGCTCAGCACCGTCGAGGACGGCGGCACCGCGCAGCCGGCCAGCGTGAGCGCGACGAGGGCCGCCGGCAGCGAGAGTGACAGGGGCAGGGACTTCATGACGGCTTCTCCTTCTACCTTCTTCAAGGCACCCGCGGCGACGCGCGAGCCTCAGTGACGCTGTTCGCCGGCCGGCGCGACGCCGGCGCCGATTTCAGGCGTCACGAACAGTTGTTCGACGTCGACCGGGTCGAATTCATAACGCTCGTTGCAGTATTCGCAATGAATCTCGACATGGCCGCGTTCCTCGATCACGCTGTCCACTTCCTCGCGGCCCAGCATCCGCAGCATCCCGCCCACCTTCTCGCGCGAGCAGGTGCACTGGAAGCGCGTCGCGGCCGGTTCGAAGTGGCGAACGCTTTCCTGCCAGAACAGACGCCGAAACACCGTCTCGGGTTCCGTATCGAGCAATTCCTGCGACGAGAGCGTGCTGCCCAGCGTGCAGACACGCTCCCAGGTATCGAGGTCGGGCTCGTTGGCGGCCGGCACGATGCCGCCGTCGCCCGGCAGCTTCTGCAGCAGCATGCCGACCGCGCGCTCGCCGTTGGCGGCCAGCCACAGCCGCGTGTCGAGCTGCTCGGAATGGTGCATGTAGTGCTCGAGCATCTGCGCGACCGACTCGATCGGGCCGTCGTGGTCGTTGAGCGGCACGATGCCCTGGTAGGGCTGCTGGCCGGGTTTCTTGTCGGCCGGGTCGAGCGTGATCACGCAGCGGCCGTGGCCGCTGGCGTTGACCAGGTCGACGAAGGACATGCCTTCGCCGAGCGTGGCGGCGGTCGCGTCCGACAGCTTGGCGGTGGCGCGGATCGAGAGATCCGAGCCGCATTGCACCACCAGCATCTTGACCGGCCCGTCGCCGTAGATCTGCATGATGAGCGTGCCGTTGAACTTCAGGTTCGCGGACAGCAGCGCGCAGGCGGCCATCATCTCGCCGAGCACGTTGCGCACCGGCGCCGGGTAGTTGCGGCGCGTCAGCACCTCGCGCCAGGTGCTGCCCAGCGAGACGATCTCGCCGCGCACCGGTGCCGTGTTGAACATGAATTTCTGTAACTGGTCGCTCACTTCGGTTCCTCGATTGACGGGCAGCGGCGGCGCGGCATTCAGCCGATCCGCACCAACTGCTCCTTGAAATACGCGCGTCGCTGCGCGTAGTTGTGCGTGTTCGCGTGCATGCGCGCGATGTCTTCCTCGCTCAGCGTGCGTACCACCTTGGCCGGCGCGCCCAGGATCAGCGAGTTGTCCGGGAACACCTTGCCCTCGGTCACCACGGCGCCGGCGCCAACCAGACAGTTGCGGCCGATCACCGCCCGATTCAAGACCACCGCCTGGATCCCGATCAGCGAACCCTCGCCGATGGTGCAGCCGTGCAGCATCGCCTGGTGGCCGATCGTCACGTTCGGGGCCACCGTCAGCGGGCAGCCCGGGTCGGTGTGCAGCACCGCGCCTTCCTGCACGTTGCTGCCGGCGCCGACCACGATCGGCTCGTTGTCGCCGCGGATCGTGGCGCCGAACCAGACGCTGGCGTTCTCCTCGAGCACCACCTTGCCGATGATCGCCGCGGTATCCGCGACGAACACGCTCTCATGAATGGTCGGGGCGTCTTCGCCGAGCTTGTAGATGGTCACGCGTTGTCTCCTGGGGTTCGCTGAGCCGGTGGGGCGCGTGTCGCGCGCCGGTACAATGTGCGCGGCCGCCTGGGGCCGTGGGCAGGCGTCGTGCGCGGGATCGGCATGATCCGCGCGATGCTGGCGTCTACCCGAATCCGCTATTGTAAATGCTTGCGCGAATTGACCGCGTACGCTGTGCCGAAGCCGTTTTCATGTCCGACCCGAATTTCTCCTCCGCCGCGCCGTCCGTTTCCTCTTCCACGCCCGCCCGCTGCGTGCGCGCGGCGGCGCTCGCCGCGCTGCTCGAGGCCGAACCGGTCGCCAAGGCCGCGCAGGTGCGCGCGCTGCATGCGCAGTGGCTGGCCGGCCGCGCCGAGGTCGATCCCGAGCGCCGCTTCGCGCCGCCGCCGGCCTTGCCGGGGCGCCCGGCGCGCCCGGAACTGGTCGAGCCGCGCTTCCTGCAACGCCGCTCGATGCGCTCGGAAGCCGGGCGCGCCACCTTGCTGCACGCGCTGGCCCATATCGAATTCAACGCGATCAATCTCGCGCTGGATGCGGTCTGGCGCTTCCCGGCCATGCCCGCGGCCTTTTACGCCGACTGGCTCAAGGTGGCGGCCGAGGAGGCGTATCACTACACGCTGCTGGCCGCGCGCCTGGCGGAATTGGGGCACGCCTACGGCGATTTCCCGGCCCACGACGGGCTCTGGGAAATGTGCGAGCGCACCGCAGGCGACGTGCTCGCGCGCATGGCGCTGGTGCCGCGCACGCTGGAGGCGCGCGGGCTGGACGCCTCGCCGCCGATCCGCGCGCGCTTGATGCAGGCCGGCGACGAGGCATCGGCCGCGATCCTCGACGTGATCCTGCGCGACGAGATCGGCCATGTGGCGATCGGCAACCGCTGGTTCCGCCATCTCTGCGCGCGGGCCGGGCTCGAACCGCATCCGGCCTACCTGCGGCTCGCCGAGCAGTACCATGCGCCGCGGCTGCGCGGGCCGTTCAACTTCGAGGCGCGCCGCGACGCCGGTTTCGACGAGCTGGAACTGGATGCGCTGGTCGCCCAGGATCGCGACACGCCGCCCGCCGGCACGCCGGACTGAGCGAGCGCGCCCCGGCACGGCGCATCGCGACGCAAATGCAGCCTAGAGAAGTGCCTCGACACATGCGCCGCCTCAGCACCATTGCACACATCGTCGCAGCGTCGCCGATATAATCGAACGACCATTCTTTTTTGGCGGCCGCGATGACCCAGACCCATTCCGACTCCATTTCCGAATTCGTGACCGTGCGCGGCGTGCGCCTGCATGTGCGCCGCTGGGGCCGGCCCGATGCGCCGGTGCTCTACATGCTGCATGGCTGGATGGACGTGGCCGCCTCGTTCCAGTTCGTGGTCGACGCACTGGCCGGCGACTGGCAGGTGATCGCGCCCGATGCGCGCGGTTTCGGGCTGTCGGATTGGCCGGTGGCCGCGCAGGGCGGCGGCCATTACTGGTTCATGGACTACCTCGGCGATCTCGAGGCGCTGATCGACCACTACACGCCGGAGGGCGAAGTCAACCTGGTTGGCCACAGCATGGGCGCGAACGTGGTCTGCCTGTATGCCGGCGCGCGGCCGGAGCGGGTGCGCCGCGTGGTCGACCTGGAGGGTTTCGGGCTGGCGCCGCCGCCGGCCTCGCAGGCGCCGCTGCGGCTGGCCGCCTGGCTCGACGAGTTGCGCGAGCCGCCGCTGCTCAAGCCCTATGCCTCGCTCGGCGAGGTGGCCGAGCGCCTGATGAAGACCAACCCGCGGCTCGCGCCCGAGCGCGCGCGTTTTCTCGCCAACCACTGGGCGCGCCGCGAGGACGACGGCCAGTACCACCTGCTGGCCGATCCGGCCCACAAGCAAGCCGGGCCGCTGCTGTACCGGCTCGACGAGGTGATGGCGGTCTGGTCGCGGGTGCGCGCCAAGGTGCTGCATGTCGAGGCGGTCGATTCGCCGACGCTGCGCATGCTGGCCGGCCGGATCCCGCTCGACGAATTCCGCAAGCGTTTCGCCGCCTTCCCCGACTGGCGCGAGAAGACCATCGAGGAAGCCGGGCACATGGTGCACCACGACCAGCCGGAGCAGATCGCGGCGCTGATCGAGGCCTTCTGCGCCTGACGCCGCGCCGGGCCGTCCCGCGGCGGCCCGTTTCCCGTCTGTTTGCAGCCGGTTTTCGTCCCATCTCGTCCCATTTCGTCTCCGTTTCGGATCACGGGCCGCGCGGGCAGGCCCGCCGGCCGGTCCGGCCCCGCGGCGATCGTGCGGCGTTGCAGTAGAATGTCCGCATGCACCCGATTCCGACGATGAACGCCGATCTGCACTGCCATTCCAACGTCTCCGACGGCGCTCTGACGCCCGCCGAGGTCGCGCAACGCGCGCACGCGGCGGGCGTCACGCTGTGGGCGCTGACCGACCACGACGAGGTCGGCGGCCAGCTCGCGGCGCGCGAGGCCGCGCAGGCGCTCGGCATGCGTTATGTCTGCGGCGTCGAGATCTCGGTGACCTGGGCTTCGCGCACGGTCCACGTGGTCGGCCTCAACGTCGATCCGGCCGCGCCCGCGCTGGTCGACGGCCTGTATCGCACCCGCAACGGCCGCGCCGCGCGCGCGCTGGAGATGGGCGAGCGGCTCGCCGAGATCGGCATCCCCGGCGCCTACGAAGGGGCGCTGCGCTACGTCTCGAACCCGGACCTCATTTCCCGCACCCATTTCGCGCGCTACCTCGTCGAGGCCGGCCATGCGGCCAGCACCTCCGAGGTGTTCGCGCGATATCTCGGCGACGGCAAGCCCGGCTGCGTGCCGCATCGCTGGGCCAGGCTGGACGACGCGGTCGGCTGGATCCAGCAGGCCGGCGGCGAGGCCGTGATCGCCCACCCGGGCCGCTACGCCTACACGCCGGTCGAATTCGGCGCGCTGTTCGGCGAGTTCATCGACCTGGGCGGCCGCGCGATCGAGGTCGTCACGGGCAGCCACACGCCCGACCAGTATCGCGAGTACGCGGAGGTCGCCCGACGCTACGGCTTCGAGGCGTCGCGCGGTTCCGATTTCCATGCGCCGGGCGAGAGCGTCGTCGAGCTCGGCAGCCTGCCGCCGCTGCCGCCGGACCTGAAACCGGTCTGGGAACGCTGGCTCTGACCCACGGCCGCGCGCGGCGCGCGGCTTCAGCCCCGGCGCGCCATGCACGCGCGGGCGACGCCCACTCCCCACTGATCCCATGTCCCAGTACTTCAGGATTCACCCGGAAGATCCGCAGCCGAGGCTGGTGCGCCAGGCCGTCGAGATCGTGAAGCAGGGCGGCGTGATCGCCATGCCGACCGACTCCAGCTACGCGCTGGCCTGCCATCTCGACGACAAGACCGCGGTCGAGCGCGTGCGCAAGATCCGCGGGCTCGACGACAAGCAACTGCTGTCGCTGCTGGTGCGCGACCTGTCCGAGCTGGCCAATTTCGCGATGGTCGACAACCACCAGTACCGGCTGATCAAGTCGGTCACGCCGGGGCCCTACGTGTTCGTGCTGCAGGCCACCAAGGAGGTGCCGCGCCGGCTCTCGCATCCCTCGCGCAAGACCATCGGGCTGCGCGTGCCGGATCACGCGATCACGCTGGCGGTGCTGGAGACGCTCGGCCAGCCGTTGCTCGGCACCACCCTGATCCTGCCGCCCGACAGCGATCCGCTCAACGACCCCGAGGAAATCCGCGAACGCCTGGAAAAGCAGGTGGACCTGGTGATCGATGGCGGCGCCTGCCCGCGCGAGCCCTCGACCATCGTCGACCTGACCGGCGACGCGCCGGTGCTGGTGCGCGCCGGCCGCGGCTCGCTCGAACCCTTCGGGCTGAGCGCCGAGGCCTGAGCGGCCGCCCGTCATCGACTGTCATGATTGCCGGCCGCCGGTTTGTCCGTCGGCCGTTTTCCGCTTGTTACAATACCGCGCCATGGACAATCTGATTCAGACCATCGTCGTCTACGCCCTGCCGGTGATCTTCGCGATCACCCTGCACGAGGCCGCGCACGGCTACGCCGCGCGCCTGCTCGGCGACAACACCGCCTACGCGCTCGGCCGCGTGTCGTTCAATCCGATGCGCCACATCGATCCGGTCGGCACCATCGTGATGCCGCTGGTGCTGTACTTCCTGACCAGCGGCGCCTTCCTGTTCGGCTATGCCAAGCCGGTGCCGGTCGCGTTCCGCAACCTGCGCAACCCGCGCTGGGGCAGCCTGTGGGTGTCGGCGGCGGGGCCGGCCTGCAACTTCGTGCAGGCGCTGGTGTGGGGCTTCGTGTCGGTCGGCCTGGCGGCCGCCTCGGTCGACGAGCCCTTCTTCACGCGCATGGCCGCGGCCGGCGTCGGCGTGAACCTGGTGCTGGGCGTGCTGAACCTGTTTCCCTTGCCGCCGCTCGACGGCGGGCGCGTGCTCACGGCGCTGCTGCCGCCCAAGCAGTCGATCGCGCTGTCGAAGATCGAGCCTTACGGTTTCATCATCGTCCTGCTGCTGATCATGACGGGCCTGCTGACGAAGTTCTGGCTGCGGCCGGGCGTCGGCATCGGCTACAGCATCGTGACGGCCATCCTGACTCCCTTTGCCTCGCTTTTCTAAAACATAATCATGTTCCCCGATCGTATCTTTTCCGGCATGCGTCCCACCGGGTCGCTCCACCTCGGCCATTACCATGGCGTGCTGAAGAACTGGGCGAAGCTGCAATCCGAATACCCGTGCTTCTTCTGCGTGGTCGACTGGCATGCGCTGACCACCCACTACGAAACGCCCGAGGTGATCGAGAAGAACGTCTGGGAAGTGCTGATCGACTGGATCGCGGCCGGCATCGACCCGGCCCAGGCCACGCTGTTCATCCAGAGCAAGGTGCCGGAGCACGCCGAGCTGGCGCTGCTGCTGGGCATGAGCACGCCGCTGGGCTGGCTCGAACGCGTGCCGACCTACAAGGAGCAGATCGAGAAGCTCAAGGACAAGGATCTCTCGACCTACGGCTTCCTCGGCTACCCGGTGCTGATGGCCGCCGACATCCTGCTGTACCGCGGCTCGCTGGTGCCGGTCGGCGAGGACCAGGTGCCCCACGTCGAGATGACCCGCGAGATCGCGCGCCGCTTCAACTACCTGTACGGCCGCGAGGCCGATTTCGAGGAGAAGGCGCTGGAGGCGGCCAAGAAGCTCGGCGGCAAGCGCGCCAAGCTCTATCGCGAACTGCGCAACGCCTACCAGCAGGAAGGCGACGACGAGGCGCTGGAGCAGGCGCGCGCGATGTTGCAGGAATCGCAGAGCCTGTCGATGAGCGATCGCGAGCGGCTGTTCGGCTACCTGGAAGGCGCGCGCAAGATCATCCTGGTCGAGCCGCAGGCGCTCCTGACCGAAGCCTCGCGCATGCCGGGCCTGGACGGCGGCAAGATGTCGAAGTCCTACGGCAATACCATCGGCCTGCGCGAGGATGCCGAGACCATCACCAAGAAGGTCCGCACCATGCCGACCGATCCGGCTCGCGTGCGCCGCACCGATCCGGGCGACCCGGAAAAGTGCCCGGTCTGGCAGTTCCACCTGGTCTATTCGGACGAACCCACGCGCGAGTGGGTGCAGAAGGGCTGCAAGTCGGCCGGCATCGGCTGCCTCGACTGCAAGCAGCCGGTGGTCGAGGGCATCCTGCGCGAACAGCAGCCGATGCTCGAGCGCGCGCAGAAGTACATGGACGACCCGTCGCTGCTGCGCGCGATCGTCGCCGACGGTTGCGACAAGGCACGCAAGCACGCGGTCGAGACCATGCGCGACGTGCGTGACGCGATGGGCCTGTCGTACAACTGAGCGGCGCGCGGCGATGACCACGATTCCCATCCACGGTGACGCGAGCCGCGCGAGCGGCATGAGCGGCATGAGCGGCATGAGCGCGGCAAGCGCCTCGCCGGCCGAGCGGCCGAGCGCGGCGCCGTCGCGCTGGGTGGCCGGCTGGTCGCACCTGGTGCCCGCCGGCGGCGCGGTGCTCGACGTGGCGGCCGGCAACGGCCGGCACGCGCGCTGGTTCGCCTCGCGCGGGCATCCGGTGCTCGCGCTCGATCGCGATCCCGAGGCGCTGGCCGCGCTCGGCGCCCTGGCGGGCGTCGAGGCACGCGCCGCCGACATCGAGGGCGCGCCCTGGCCGCTGGCCGACACCGCGCGCTTCGCGGCGGTGGTCGTCACGCATTATCTGCATCGCCCGTTGCTGCCGAGGCTGGTCGCCTCGGTCGCGCCGGGCGGCGTGCTGCTCTACGAAACCTTCGCGCGCGGCAACGAAACGCTCGGCAAACCGTCCAATCCCGCATTCCTGCTGACGCCGGGCGAATTGCTCGACGCCGTGCGCGGCGAGTTGCGCGTGATCGCGTTCGAGGACGGTTTCGTCGACGGCACACGGCCCGCCTTCGTGCAGAGAATCTGCGCGGTGCGCGAGCAGGGGGAGGGATTCCCGCGTTACGGACTGACCGGGTAATCCGCTACAATCGACGTTTATTGGGTTTACTTTCATTGCGTTTCATGGCTAACGGCACTCAAGACGGTATTCAATTCAGCGGCAGCATGCCCGCGATCGTGACCCCGATGCTCGAAGACGGCAGCCTCGATCTGCCGGCCTTCCGCAAGCTGGTCGACTGGCATATCGAAGAAGGGACGGATGCGCTCGTGGTGGTCGGCACCAGCGGCGAATCGGCCACCTTGTCGGTCGACGAGCACGTGCTCACGATCAAGACGGCGGTCGAGCACGCGGCCAAGCGCATCCCGATCATCGCGGGCGCGGGCGGCAATTCCACGGCCGAGGCGATCGAGCTGACGCGCCAGGCCAAATCGGTCGGCGCCGATGCGACCCTGCAGGTCGTGCCGTATTACAACAAGCCGACCCAGGAAGGCATCTACCGCCACTTCCTCGCGATCGCCGAGGCGGTCGAGCTGCCGGTGATCCTCTACAACGTGCCGGGCCGCACCATCGCGGACATGGCCAACGAGACCATCCTGCGCTGCGCGCAGGTGCCGGGCATCGTCGGCGTGAAGGACGCGACCGGCAACATCGATCGTGCCGCGCAGCTGATCAAGGCCGCGCCGCAAGGCTTCGGCATCTACAGCGGCGACGATCCCACCGCGATCGCGCTGATGCTGCTGGGCGGCCACGGCAATATCTCGGTGACCGCCAACGTCGCGCCGCGCGCGATGAGCGAGCTGTGCCGCGCGGCGATCGCCGGCGACGCCAAGACGGCGCGCGAGATCCACATGAAGCTGCTGTCGCTGCACAAGCACCTGTTCGCCGAGGCGAACCCGATTCCGGTGAAGTGGGCGCTGCAGGAAATGGGCAAGATTCGCGGCGGCATTCGCCTGCCGCTGACGGCGCTCGACGAGCGCTATCACGATGTCGTGCGCGGCGCGCTGCGCGAAGCCGGCATCGCTTGACCGACACGAACGGCCGCGCTCGCGGCCGTTCGTGCTTTCCGACCCATCCCGATTTCACCCGGCCCGCCGGTATCGCGCGTGACCCGCGTTTAGCAAGACGAAGGATTTCATGAAACATTTCGCCTTTTCCTCCCGCGCACTCCAGGCGTCCGTGGTGGCGCTCGCGCTCGGCGCGCTGGCCGGTTGCGACACGCTGAACGACTATCTCGCACCGGACCGGGTCAACTACAAGTCGACCGGCTCGGCGCCGCCGCTGGCGGTGCCCAAGGACCTGACCTCGGTGCCGGTCAATCCCTCGTACATCGCGCCGCCGACCAGCGCGGGCCTGGGCTCGGCGCCGCAGCGGGCGGTCACGCCGGCCGGCAATGCGACCGAAGGCCAGCCGAGCGCGCAGGATCCCTACGGCATGCACGTCGAGCGCGACGGCGACCGCCGCTGGCTGGTGGTCGACGGCCGCACGCCCGAGCAGCTCTGGCCGCAGCTGAAGGACTTCTGGAGCGACAACGGCTTCGCGCTGAAGACCGACGCGCCGACCACCGGCATCCTGACCACCGACTGGGCCGAGAACCGCGCCAACATCCCCGACGACTGGTTCCGCAACACCATCGGCCGCGTGATCGACTTCGCCTACTCGTCGGGCACGCGCGACAGCTTCCGCACGCTCGTCACGCGCGGCGCCGACGGCGCGACCGACATTTCCATCACGCACAGCGCGATGGAGGAAGTGCTGACGGGCCCGCAGGGCGGGGATTCCTCGCGCTGGGTCGAGCGTCCGCGCAACCCGGTGCTGGAGGCCGTGTTCCTGGCCAAGCTGATGGAGAAGTTCGGCCTGACCGAAGCCCAGGCCAAGCAACTGCTGACCGACGCGCGGCCCGCCAGCGCGGCGGCCACGGTGATCGACAAGAGTTCGGGCGCGCCCACCCTGGATCTGTCGGAATCCTTCGATCGTGCCTGGCTGCGCGTGGGCCTCGCGCTCGACCGCACCAACTTCGCGGTCGACAACCGCGATCGCCAGAAGGGCGTCTACACGGTGCGCTACGCGAATTCCTCGGAGGAGCTCAAGCGCGAAGGCCTGTTCGGCAAGCTGTTCTACGGCGGCGCGACGGCCGCCAAGCCGGGCAAGGAATTCTTCGTCAGCGTGCGCGCCAACGGCGATGCGAAGACCCAGGTCGCGGTGGTCGACGCGAACGGCCAGGCCGACACCTCGACCGATGCGCAGCGCATCATCACGCTGCTGCACACGCAGCTGAACTGAGGCCGTGCGCTTCACGAGCCTCGGCAGCGGCAGCGAGGGCAATGCGCTGGTCGTCGAGGCCTCGTCGGGCACCACGACCACGCGCGTGCTGCTCGACTGCGGTTTCTCCGCGAAGGAACTCGACCGGCGCCTCACGCGCGTCGGGCTCGGCTCCGGCGAGCTCGATGCGATCCTCATCACCCACGAGCACAGCGACCATATCGGCAGCGCGCTGACGGTCGCCCGGCGCTTCGGCATCCCGTTGTTCATGAGCTGGGGCACTGCGAAGGCGGTCGGCGCCGACAGCGCCGCGGTCGACCTGCACGTGCTGTGGGGCGACGAAACCACGCCGATCGGCGATCTCCAGATCCTTCCCTACACGGTCCCGCACGATGCGCGGGAACCGCTGCAATTCGTGTTTTCCGATGGCGCCGCGCGGCTCGGCGTGCTGACCGATGCGGGCATGTCGACGCCGCATCTGTGCGGCGTGCTGAGCGGCTGCGACGCGCTGGTGCTGGAGGCGAACCACGATGCCGAGATGCTGGCCAAGGGCCGTTATCCGGCCTCGCTGAAGGCGCGTATCGGCGGCGCTCTCGGGCATCTCAGCAATGCCGCGGCGGCCGACATCCTGGCCTCGCTCGACCGGGCCCGCTTGCGGCACGTGGTGGCCGCGCATCTGAGCCAGGAGAACAACCAGCCCGAGTTGGCGCGGGCCGCCCTGGCGGCGGTGCTGGGCTGCGCGCAGGAGGAGGTGGGGGTGGCTTCGCAGGACGACGGCTTCGACTGGCTGAGCCTGGGTTAGGCGCAATCTGGTCGACTCGTCCCGGCCTGCGTATCCAGGCCTGTATATCGAGGAAGAACGCGACGAAGAAAACGCAGGCGAAAAAAAACCGGCCCCAGGGCCGGTTTTTCGTATCAGCGTGAGCTGATCCCAGCTTACTGGCTCGCGCCCGAAGCCGGAGCAGCGGCCGATGCGCCAGCGTCCGAAGCCGGAGCGGCAGCAGCCGATGCAGCGTCGCTCGCAGCAGCAGCCGTGCTCGATGCAGCGTCCGAAGCAGCCGTAGCAGCCGACGAAGCAGCCGAAGCGGCTGCCGATGCGTCGCTAGCAGCCGACGAAGCAGCTTGGTCCGAGCTCTTGTTGCAAGCAGCGAGTGCAACGGCGGCCAACAGGGAAGCTACGAGGAGGGATTTCTTCATGATCACGTCCTTTTATGGTTAAAGGTAAGCAACAGCGCGAAACAATACCGGTAATGTGCTCCAACACCGACCTGGGCCGCTGTGGAGATGCACTGCCAGAGCGTGAATCTTCCCTACGGCTTGGGCGGAAATTATATGCACTTTCCTATCGACCGTCGACAAATGCGGGGTCAATACGTTGTCTTTCCCATACAAGTTTGGCCTGTATGAGCGTCCTGCCAGGATAAGCCGACTGCAGCTCACCCCAGCCTGATCCAGCCCGCACAATACCACTCGTGAAGCAAAGCTGTCATGAGGGGGTGTCGGGAGTGTGTTACAAAGCGTTTCGCCCCCAGATAGCGTCGATCGGCCAGTTCCGGCAGCCATTTCGAGCTGCCCGAGAGCGGATTTTCTTCGCCATTGATGAAGTACGATCGCGCGTTATACATCAATGCCGCTTTCCTGTCGAGACGAATCCCGCAAAGGCTTGCCTGCGCGACGAAATCGTCCTCGTCGAGGGGATCGTCCGGGGCGTCGAACACCACGTTCGATTTCGGTTCGCTCAGGTAGCTGCCGAGGAAGGCCTCGATGTCGCGCGGGCTCCAGCGGATGCCGTTCAGGATGGTCGCCACGCGTTCGACCAGGGCCTCGGGCAGCTCGGCGGGGCGCGTCACGGCGGGCTGCTTCGGATCGCGATACAGCTCGCCCGCGCGCGGGCTCTGTCGCAGCGCACCACGCTCGGCGAGATAGTAGAGGAACTGCCCGGTCAGTTCGCCCGCCGACGGCGCGCGAAAACCGATCGAGCAGGTCATGCATTCGCCCTCGGCGATGCCGTCGTGCGCGATGTGCGGCGGCAGGTAGAGCATGTCGCCCGGCTCCAGCACCCATTCCTCGGTCGGCTCGAAATTCTCGAGCACCTTCAGCGGCAGATCCTCGCGCAGCGTCAGGTCCTTCTGCGCGCCGATGCGCCAGCGGCGCTTGCCATGCACCTGCAGCAGGAATACGTCGTACGAATCGAAGTGCGGGCCGACGCCGCCGCCATCGGTTGCGTACGAGATCATCAGGTCGTCCAGGCGCGCGTCGGGGATGAAGCGAAAGCGCTCGAGCAGGGCGCGCGCGGCATCGTCGTGCAGGTCCACGCCTTGCACCAGCAGGGTCCATTCGCGCTTGCTCACCGACGGCAGCGCGCCGTCCTCGAAGGGCCCCTGTTCCAGTTGCCATCTGTTACGAAAATGCGTGATCAGACGCGATTCCGTATCGTAGTCGGCGGCCAGTTCGAACAGCGCGTCGCGCGACAGCGGCGGCACGATATCGGGAATCGCCTGGCGGATCAGCAGCGGCTTTTTCTGCCAGTGGCGGCGCATGAATTGCGACGGCGTCAACTGGCCGAGCAGCGGGGTGGGCGTGTCGGGGTGGGGGGCGCCGGATTCGTTCTGGATCGGGGCTCGCGCGCGGTTTGCCGGTTCGGCTTCGGACCGTTGGGACATCGTATAATGCGGCTGGAAATTGGGAGATTTGGATGAAAATCGCAAAAAACACCGTCGTCTCGGTGACTTACAAGCTGTCGGATACGGAAGGCAATCTGATCGAGGAAAGCGACGAGCCGATGATCTATCTGCACGGCGGCTATGATGGCACGTTCCCCAAGATCGAGGAACAGCTCGACGGTCAGGAAACGGGTTACGAAGCGCAGATCCAGCTCGAGCCGCAGGACGCGTTCGGCGATTACGATCCCGAGCTGGTGAAGATCGAGCCGCGCGACCGTTTCCCCGAGCCGCTCGAAGTCGGCATGCAGTTCGAAGGCACGCCGGAAGACGGCGACGAGGAAGTCGATTCGCTGATCTATACGGTCACCGACATCGCCGAGGACAAGGTCGTGCTCGACGGCAATCATCCGCTGGCCGGCATGGCGCTGCGTTTCGCGCTGACCGTCAAGGACGTGCGCGCCGCCACCGAGGACGAGATCGAGCACGAGCACGCGCATGGCGCCGAAGGGCTCGAGATCGTCGACGAGGATGAGGACGACGAGGACGGCGAGGAGCCGACCCAGGGTCGCACGCTGCACTGATCGATGGAAGAACGGCCGGCATTTGCCGGCCGTTTTGCTTTTGTGCCGGCGGCTTGATTGCAGCCGGTGGCAGCCGGCTTCGCTCAGTAGCCGCCGTCGGGCATCGAGGCGGGCTGGCCGCCAGGCGTCGACGCAGGCGGCAAGATGGGTGGATTGCCCGTCGAGGCCGGTTGCGGCGGCAAGCCGCTCGAGGCCGGATCGGGCAATTCCGGCAAGGCCGGGATTTCCGGCATCTGCGGCAAGGGCGTGTCGTCATGCGACGCGGCTGGCAGGGCGGGCGGCACCGGCAGGTTGCTCGGCACCTCCTGCAATCCCACTCCGAACATCGGCCGTCCGGCCGGATTCACCGTGACCCTGACCCATTGCACCAGCCGCTCGCGCGGCGCGATCGCGATGCGCGTCAGGTTCGCCACCCGATCCCCTTTCTCGTCATGCAGCGGCTGGTCGATACGAAAGCCGGCGCGCAGCGCTTCGTCGCCGGCGTGGATCACCAGGATCGTGCCGCGGAAGGTTTGCGCCGCCTTCACCAGCGCACGCTTGAATTCCAGGAAACCGTCGCGCGCGCGCGAGCGCCCGAAGCGCAGCCAGGCGAAGCGTTCGCGCTCGTAGTGCTCGAACTGCGGATCGGCTTCGATGACGACGACCAGCGCGCGGGCATTGCGGCGCTTGGCGGTTTCGGCGGCGTGATCGATCCAGAACGCGCTGGCGATCGCGCGATCCTCGAATTCGCCATTGCGCCCGCCCGCCGTCAGGTAGCGATTGTTCGGCGAAGGCGCGTTGAGCGCCACGAATACCACGTCGCCCTGGGTCCAGCGGATGTTCTCGCGAAATGGCCTGAAGCGTGCCACCTCGCTTTCGCGCGTGAGCGGCAGGGGCGTCTGGCCGAAGGATTCGGAATCGGAGAGGAAGGTCTGGCGCAGGTAGTCGAGGCGCTCGACCGCGTCGTAGCCGCCGTTTTCCTTCAGCGCGCAGGCGGCCCAGTCGGCCTGGCCCGGTACGTAGAACACGGGCACGCGCGAGGCCTTGAGCAGCGCGATGCGGGTGTCGTAGATGCCGTCGCGGCAGGCCTCGCGCGCGCCCTTCAGGTTGCCGTCGTAGATCGCGAAGGCGACCGAGCGATCGCGCGAGATGGCATCGAGCAGGCGTGCCGCGGCCGGTTCGTCGGCCGGGCTGTTGATCGCGCCGCTCAGTACCGCGAAGGCGTAGCCGCGCTCGGCCACGCGCGCCGTTGCCGAGGCGGCGGGCGCGGCAGCGGCGGCGGTGGTCACCGTGGCCAGCAGCAGCGCGGCCGCGGCCATCGCGACGGCGATGCCGAAACGTGGCGCGGGCGCGCCACGCGGGTTCGCCAGCGGCGGTGGATCAGTGCGCCAGGTCATCGTCCGCCTGCCGGGCGGCGAGGGTTTGCAGTTCGTAGAGCAGGTCGAGCGCCTCGCGCGGCTTGAGGTTGTCCGGATCGATCTCGCGCAGGCGCAGGAGCGCCGGATGCGGCGCGGCCGGTGCTGCCGGCTCGCGCGCCTCGGGCACGTCGAAATCGGGCTCGTCGTCGTAGACGGGCGGCGGCGCGGCGAACAGGTCGAGCTGCGGCGTCGGCTGGCCGGCGGATTGCTGTTCGAGGTGCGCGAGATGCTTGCGCGCGGCGCGGATCACGGCGGGCGGCACGCCGGCGAGCTGCGCGACCTGCAGGCCGTAGCTCTGGTTGGCCGGGCCGTCGTTGACGGCGTGCAGGAACACGATGCCGTGACCGTGCTCGACCGCCGACAGGTGGACGTTGGCCGCATGCGGGAATTCCACCGGCAACTGCGTCAGCTCGAAGTAGTGCGTGGCGAACAGCGTGTAGCAGCCGTTGTTCGAGAGCAGGTGACGCGCGATCGCCCAGGCCAGCGCGAGGCCGTCGAAGGTCGAGGTGCCGCGGCCGATCTCGTCCATCAGCACCAGGCTTTGCGGCGTCGCGTCGTTGAGGATCGCGGCGGCCTCGGTCATCTCGACCATGAAGGTCGACCGGCCGCCGGCCAGGTCGTCGGCGGCGCCGATGCGCGTGAAGATCCGGTCGATCGGGCCGAAGCAGGCCGACTTGGCCGGCACGTAGCTGCCGACGTAGGCCATCAGCGCGATCAGCGCGGTCTGCCGCATGAAGGTCGACTTACCGCCCATGTTCGGGCCGGTGATCAGCAGCAGCTTGCGCTCGTTGCCGAGCCGGCAGTCGTTGGCGATGAACTGCTCGACCTGCGCCTCGACCACCGGGTGGCGGCCCTGTTCGATCTCGATGCCGATCTCGTCGGAGAAGCGCGGCGCCACCCAGTCCAGCGCACGGGCGCGTTCGGCGAAGGCGCAGAGCAGGTCCAGCTCGGCCAGCGCTCCGGCCACGCGCTGGCATTCCTCGATATGCGGCAGCAGCGACTGCAGCAGCGCGTCGTAGAGCGCGCGCTCGCGCGACAGCGCGCGTTCCTGCGCCGACAGCGCCTTGTCCTCGAAGGTCTTCAGCTCGGGCGTGATGTAGCGCTCGGCGTTCTTGAGGGTCTGGCGGCGGCGGTAGTCGTCGGGGACCTTGTCGGTCTGGCCGCGCGTGACCTCGATATAGAAGCCATGCACCTTGTTGTATTCGACGCGCAGGTTCGCGATGCCGGTGCGCGCGCGCTCGCGCGCTTCCAGGTCGATCAGGAACTGGCCGCAGTTCTCGGAGATGTCGCGCAGCTCGTCGAGTTCGGCGTCGTAGCCGCGTGCGATCACGCCGCCGTCGCGCACCATCGCGGCCGGCTCGGGGGCGACCGCGCGCGTGAGCAGGTCGGCGCAGCCGGCCGGCGGTTCCAGCGCGGCTTCCAGGCGCGCGAGCGCGCTCGCTTGCTGGGCGATCGGCGTGATGCGCGCGCGCAATTCGGGCAGCGAGGTGAAGGTGTCGCGCAGGCTGGAGAGGTCGCGCGGGCGCGCCGACAGCAGGGCCAGGCGCCCGGTGATGCGCTCCACGTCGGCGACCTGGCGCAGCGCGCCGCGCAGGCTGTCGAGGCTGGCCTCGCCCGCTGCCTCGAGCAGGGCGCCGATCGCTTGCTGGCGTGCCTGCGCGGCCACCGAGGCGCGCGGCGGATGGTGCAGCCAGTGGCGCAGCAGGCGGCTGCCCATGGTGGTGCCGCAGGTGTCGAGCAGCGAGTAGAGCGTCGGCGATTCGGTGCCGCGCAGGGTTTCGGTCAGTTCGAGGTTGCGGCGCGTGGCCGGATCGAGGCCGATGTATTCGGATTCCGTCTCGACTTTCAGGCTGCGCACGTGGCGCAACTGCTGGCCTTGCGTGGAGGCGGCATACAGCAGCAGGGCGCCGGCCGAGCCGCAGGCGCTGGTCAGCGAGTGCGCGCCGAAGCCTTCGAGGCTGGCGACGTCGAGCTGGCTGCACAGGCGCTGGGTGCCCGAGGCGATGTCGAAGTGCCAGGCCGGCACGCGCGTGACCGCGCCGGCGCCGGCCGGCACGGCCTCGATCGCCGCGTCGGCGGCGAGGATTTCGGCCGGGCGGATCCGCTCGAGCGCCGCGCCCAGTTCGTCGGGCGCGATTTCCGCGAGCCGCAGCGCGCCGCTGGCGAGGTTGAGCCAGGCCAGGCCCACGTTGGTGAGCACGCCGCGCTTGTTGTGGCCCAGGCTCAGCGCGAGCAGGTAGACGTCGGCCTTGTCGGAGAGCAGGGCGGCATCGGTCAGCGTGCCCGGCGTGACCACGCGCACCACCTTGCGCTCGACCGGACCCTTCGAGGTGGCGGGGTCGCCGATCTGCTCGCAGATCGCCACCGATTCGCCGAATTTCACCAGCTTCGCCAGGTATTGCTCGACCGCATGGTGCGGCACGCCGGCCATCTTGATCGGGTTGCCGCCCGAGGCGCCGCGCTGCGTCAGGGTCAGGTCGAGAAGACGCGAGGCTTTTTCGGCGTCGTCGTAGAACAACTCGTAGAAGTCACCCATCCGGTAGAAGACGAGCGTATCCGGATGTTCGCTCTTGATGCGCAGGTACTGCTGCATCATGGGCGTGTGTCCACTAAAAGACGCTTCCGTAAGTTGCTGTTTTGTATCCGTAATTTCCTGCACGTCCTTTTCCACCAAGGGTTTCCAGCCGATTTGCTTGCGTGCTCGCTTCATTTCCACATGCCGCGACATCTCACTAAATATCGCGGTTCAGCGTAGGTTTTTGCGATCTCGCCGACTAAAACCTACGCTGGTAGAGTGTGGGCTGTGTCAGAAACTTACGCCGAGGAAAAATGCGATTCGACGCACGCGCTGCAAAGCAAATGCAGCCGGGTACACACATAACGATCGACGGTTGTCCGGGCCTTCGCTTGGAGGCAACGGCCACGCGTCGCTCGTGGACTTATCGATATAAATCGCCCGTCGACGGCCGCATGCGACAAACCAAAATCGGCGAGTGGCCGGCGTTGTCGTTAGCTGCTGCTGCGGGCGAATGGGAGAAGCTGCGATCGGCCCGCGAGGCAGGGAGTGATCCAGCACTCGCGAAGCGTTTGCAGGCTAATCCAGCGCTGGGCGTTATGGTAACGCAGGACGGTCCGCTGACCGTGCGGCAGGTGTGCCGCGCTTACCTTGTCGGGCACGTCGAACGCAATCGAAAGAGCAAGGGCGCTGCAGAGGCGAAACGGATGTTCGACACGATGCTCGGCGAGTTCGGTGACCGGATCGCCGAGCAGATTACGCGGGGCCAGGCGTTCGCCCTGCTGGAGTCATATGCGCACATTCCGGTGCAGGCTCGGCGGCTGCGGCAGGAGTTGGGCGCCGCGTGGGACTACGCCCTGGACGCGAGCACCTTGGCCGAGACGACGCCCAATTGGTGGCGGCAAATCATGCGCGGCCGCCTCCGGAGTACCGGCAAACGGATATCTGGCGAGTCCACCGGTACAAAGAAGCGGGTGCTTGCGAATGCAGAAACCGGCCGCCTGATCAACTGGCTACCGAATTTCAGCCGAACCGTGCATGACGCGCTGATTCTGTATCTCTGGACCGGAACGCGCGGCGGCGAGATTGGCGCAATGACTGGTAAGGAAATCAGCGAAGAAGCTGACGGTCTATGGTGGACCATTCCGAAGGCCAAGACGAAGAACGCGAGGCACGCAAATGCGACCGACCTGCGGGTGCCGCTGGTCGGCCGGGCAGAGGAGGTCGTACGGCGACGGTGGGCGAGATACGGGGATGGGTATTTAATTCCGTCTACGAGGGGCGCTCAGACGGAACAGAAGGTGTTTCAGTCGACGGTGTGGATGCACCAGCCCTACGCTACGACGAGACCGGAAATGGAGCGGCCTCGCCTGACCGTTACGCATTGGGCGCCGCATGATCTGAGACGCACGGCTCGGACGATGCTTGCTGCGCTGGGCTGTCCGTTCGAGGTGGGAGAGGCGATCATCGGCCACATGCTGCCTGGAGTCGGCGGCGTATACAACCTGCACAAGTATGACGAGCAGCGTCGACACTGGCTGACGCTGCTCAATGACAAGCTTGAGGAATTGGCTATCGAGGATCGGCGGTCCGGCGCCGGCCAGTCCCGCAATTAGGTGGCGGCAGGTTCTCTGACGCAGGTCGAGTCGCAGCCCATTCCTTGACCTCGCTCGTGAGCCAGCCGACCCGGCGATCCGATATCGAGCGTGGCTTCGGGAATTGCGCCTGTCGCACGAGCTTGTGGATCACGGCTGGCGACAACGAGATTGCGGCAGAGAGCGCGTCGAGGTCGAGGTAGATCGGTTCCATCGCGACGGTCATACGTGCGTCCCTCCTTTGGTCATGGTGTTGCTCACTGTTGTTTCATTGGTTTTCTCGGCCGCCGGGATCGCGCGGCCGAGTTGCATCAATCCCGTTTCCAAGGTGATGCCGGCGGTTGCTGCCCAGGTGCGGGCTTCTTGTGCGGCCTTGTGGCGGGCGAATGAACCGATCTCGTCGGCCATCAGATCCAGCAGCTCGACATCGGCCGCGTGCGAGACCTCGGCGATCAGCGTGCGGATCTCGATGCGAAGGGCATCGAGCCGCGCGAGCCGGCCTTGGCGGGTATCCGCCAAGGCTTTGTTCGTCTGTATAGGTTTGCGCCGCGCGAGCGGCGCCTTCCCTTTCTGGATTGCTTTTGCGGGCGAAAGCCCGCTGCTGTCCGTCTGCATCGACGTCCCGTTGACGCTTACGAGCGCGATAGCCGGGTGATTCGTCGTGCGTTCCCGCTTGCGCGGCAGCGGACGTGGGGTAGAAGGGGCCGGGTGCTGGCTCAATTGGCACCTCCTTTCGGAAAGGGCCATGCGGCATTGGGTTCAAGACCGGGCTTGATTTCGCCTACGGGAAGCGCAGCGTCGAGTAAGGCGCGGCCTGCAGCCAAGCGTCGCTTGTCTTCTATGGCGGTGATCAAGCCGCTGATATCCGGGCGCTGCCCCTTGGCAGTGGCGAGGGTAAATTCGCTCGTCCAGTCAGGGTCTGGCATGTCTGCGACCGTGTTTGCCCATGCGAGGATCCGCGCAAACGCGGTCTGCTCGGCTCGCGTCACGCCCGGCCCCGGCGACTTGATGGACTTGATCAGCAGGGCTGCGCCTGCGTGAATCGCTTGAACGCGGGTCCATGCGGCGTTACTCGCCGATGTCAGTTTGAGCGGGCTGCTTGCGAAACTAGAACCAGTGTTGTACTCGATCGACGAGATCCAGATGCCGTGGGCTGGTTGCGCGACGCGGATGTAAGCGAGCGGCCCCTTGATCCTGTCGGTTCGAGCTGGGCCTTCGAGCGTGTCGGCAGCGTCGCAGATCCCGTTTTCGTTCGGCTCGGTAACGGGCCAGCTTTTTTTGCGGGCAGGCGTATCGAGCATGGCCGCGAGCGGCATCATCGCTCCGTGGACGGCTGCAATGGTAGCTTGCGAAAGCTTGCCGAAGCTGCCATCGTGAAGGACCGCCTGCAATGCTTGCAAAAGTTGCTTTGCCTGCTGCTCGCTGATCTTTGCGGGCGTGCTCAATCGTGCGGACGCTTGCGCTGGCCTCGGCGATTTCTCGGGCAGGTGATTGGGCGGCGCTGCGACGGGCTGTCGAGCGTCTGGCGATGCGTCGAGGTGTTTCTTCGTCACGCGGACCTTGCCGGACTCCGCAGCCTTCGCGGCACCCTTCTGCAGTCGGTCGAGAGCTTTGTCGGCCCCGTGTTCACGAATCTGCTCGATCGCCAGCGTCCCGGCGACGGCGCCGTTGCGAATCATCTGATGCAGTTCGACCGGTGCGCGTTCGAGCAAGCCGACGTCGCGGACTGTTTGGTCTGTGACGTTCAAGCGCTTGCAGATCGCCGTGAGCGTCATGCCGTGAATGTCTCGAAGCTCGGCGACGACGCTCGCCAGTTCGAGCGGCGACGAGCGCTTGCTATCGTTGCTTAGATAGCCGTCAATCACCATTTCCGCGCGGCTGACCGTCTTGGCGTCGCGTACGACAACGGGGATTTTGCCGACATCCTTGCCCGCCTCGATGGCCTTCCCGGCCGCGAGGTAGCGGTGCTGCCCCTTGTATACAAACAGCAGATCCTTGCCATCGACCTTTCGCACGTAGCAATGCAGCGGCGAACCCTTGTCGTAGCCGTTTTCGACGATTAGCGCGGTGAGGTGTGTCACCCACTCGGGATCGACCGGGCGGATGTTGTCGGCAGGGTCATAGTGAAGTTGACCGTAAGGCACCATCCAGAGGTCTGCCGACGTCGCGCCGGCTGCCGCTGCGGCTGCTTTCGCGGTGCCAGTGGGGATTGGCGCAATGAGGTCGAGGTGACGTGTCCGGTCGTCCATCACGCAGTCTCCATCACCGACCGACCATGGCCGTTGGTGCTCTGCTTCGCCTTCTTGATCGCCATCGCTGCCGCTTTGCCCGCAGCGCGCTTTTTGTCGCGCAGTCGCTTCACCGCCTGAGCGCAGTCGCACTCGGACGGAATCGACATCTGCGTGCCGGCGATCTCGTTCCCGTCGAGGATCGAATACAGCGTGTTCAGACTGTCGGGGATAGGGCGGCAGCGGACAAGGTACCTGCCAACGCGGATCTGCGTGGCGGTTCGATTGGCGTTGCGGTCGTAGCTTGCAACGCTACGCAATCCGAGGGTGTCTCTGCGAACGGTGTCGAAGTGAAGGCGGGCTTTGAGCTTGGTGCGCGGCATGGTCATGTTCTCCATGGCGCCGGGGAGTACCCCGGCATAAGCAGGGCTGTCAGGCGGTAAGGTGGCGTGCGGCCGGCTGTGCTTCGGTCGGTGAGGACGGCTGTGCCTCGTACGGCGCGTCCTGCGCGAGGTCGACCGCGATGATCAGGAGCACCGCAACAACCGCGACGCGAACGATCGTGGATTTCTCAAAGTTGCTTTGACTAGCTGCTTCGGACGTAACCACGCGCGGCGCTTGTTCGTCACGGATTCGCTTCTGGCGTTCTTCGGTGTACAGATCGGTAGTGTTCAAGACGGTTTCTCCGGGTTACGCGGCATTGCGTAGCCCGGAGGTTAGTCTTTTATGGCTTACGCAGTCAAGTCTTTAAAGACTCTTCAAAAGAAGATAGGAGCATATCAAATATGGAAATCAGGCTTATTTGACTTGATCGAATCGGCGCTACTTTTTGTGCGGGCGGCCACGCCAGCTACCAGTTGGGCAAGGACGGACAGTGCAACGTCGATCCAAGGGATGACGTTGATATATGTGGCGGCCAGGATGGCAGTCGAAAGGAGGGGAAGTAACTTTGCAAACCCGGCTTGACCGCTGTGTGAGGGCCGTTTGCTACTGCTTTTTTCGATGTGCCGCGTGATGCGGCGCAGGCCGGATTGGATGGCGGGTGCGAACTGAGGCTCAATCCCGGCCCCGGATATCGTAACTTCGCCATCCTCTGACAGGAGCACGGCGGCGTAAGCGACGATTGGGACGTCTCGCGAATTGAGTTCACCTAATAAGGCGTTCCGGGCGAAGGCTGCCCGCTCGCGGGTGGAGTTTTTTGAGGAGGTCGGTGGTAGTTTGTGTTTGCGTGCTCGATAGACAGACAAATCAGCGATGCCGGCGCTTTCCCTCGTTTGCGTGGCTTTGGTTCTCATGAATGCTCAACGTTTTGTTTGATAATGGTTGTTGAGCTACCCGACGAACCGCGTCGGCCTGAGCGGGCGTCGCAGGAATACGTTCTGAAAAGTTCAGCGGCTCTTCGGTCTGGCTACGTGCCGTGCCGCTGGCACTTACGACGAATTCGATGTACGACTCGATTTTCTTCTTGTCCTCTTCCGACAAGCGGCGGACGGCGTCCATATCGTAGTGCAACGTCGACCCTTGAGATTGCTCTTCCGAGATCAAATCGATCAATGGCACGCCGAGCGCGGTCGCAACGGCTTCGACGTGCCCGAGCTGAGGGTCAGCCTCATTCTTCTTCATGCGCCCGACCGTGCGCTGTGCCAGTCCAGCCCGAGCGGCGAGCTTCCCCTGGGTGTTCAGTATCGGGTGTGCGTCCATCAACGCTGACAGCTTGTCGGCGAGGATCTCGCGTGCGGATCTCTTGTTCATTGACTGATGTTGCCGAATATGGCTAGACATAAGTGACTATTGTTGCGATTCCTCGATCTTGAAAAGAAGTCATAAAAGACTTAACATCGGGCTTACATAGAAATTGGGGAGCGCTATGAGTCGGGGTGCCGGTGAATGGTTGACGTTCGTTGTCGACAGCTTGCGAGCGAGTAAGGGGAGGTGGCGCCAGATCTCTGCCGATACAGGCGTGCCGTACGACACCTTGACGAAGATCGCGCTTTCGCGTGTGTCCGACCCGCGAGTGTCCAACGTTCAGGCGCTGCACGACTACTTTGTGGCTGCCGAACCTTCCATGTCCAAGCGAGTTTCCTCGTCCGCAGTTGACCCTGCTGCGATGTGCTGAATCGTAAGCCGCCGCCTTCTGCCGCAACAGCATGAAAGCGCCGCTATCTCAAAACTCCAATATGACCTGCCGATACGACAGTACCGAATGGCTCGACGTGCTCTACACGTCCGTGCGCAATACGCCGGGTGGCGTTGCCGACGCCGCGAATCACCTCACGAATCGACGCGGAAAGAACATCACGCCCGAGTCGCTGCGCCTTCGTCTGCGTGGCGTCGGCGACAGCCGGCTCTCGATGGAGATGTTCGAGCTGCTGGTCGAGTGGATGCAGGAAAAGGCCGAGGCGAGCGCGCACGCGCTCGACGCCTTGCACGCCTTGAATGCGCGGTTCGGTCTCGTCGCCGAGGCAGTCGACGAGCAGAGCGTGGACGACGCGGGCGAGGGCAGTGCGATGCGGCTGGTCTCCACTGCCTTGAGCCTGCAAGCGCATGTCGGGCTCGTTGCCGACGATGTCACGCGCGTTATGGTCGATCGCCGTATCGACGACAACGATGCGGAGAAGATCATCGCGACGGGACGGAAGGGGCAGCGTCTGTTTCAACGCCTGATTCATGCGGCCCGCAACCTCGCAGCCCGACGTCGGCGCCGCCATGGATCGAATTGAACCGGGTATGGGCTGCTGCCGCATAGCGCGGGAGCATGTTGGCCTGTCCTGCGATCGCGGGCAGCAACTCGCGTGTGGTCGAACCGCGCTGGCTTGTCGCCTGGACAGGGCGCCCGAGGATGCGGGGCGCCTGTTCAAGTCGTTGATGTCAACGTTCCCCGATCGCCTCGCGATGTTTGCCGACGAGGCAATCCAGGCCGGCCGTGTCGATGCCTTTGTGCGCGTCGCCGCGCGCGTGTGCGCCGCGCTTCCCACCAAAGCGGAACGCCATTCGTTCCGTGATCAGTTCGCCGGGTGCATACCGGCGGATGACCTGTCCGCGTTCGATACCCAGATGGCCGCCGAGTGGCGCCGCCTGCGCGGCAAATAACCGGAGACCAAAGTGACTTTAGAGCGTGTGAGCCGCGCATTGCGTCGGCGGCACTCGGTGCCGCTGCGTAAATCGATCGGCGTGAATGTCTATGCCGCCGGCCGTAAGGCTTGGCGTTCCACCCTGCATCAAATTGAACTGGAAAGGAGAATTGCGGAATGTCGTCGCTAGACCAGATTCGCGCGCAGTTGGCGGCAGCGGGTCATCCTGAGCTGCCTGTCGGACACCCTGTTGCGGACGGCAAGCACCATCGATACGGTCCCCGCAAGAAGTATTGGTATCAACTGCGCGAAGTCGTGAGCAAGGGCGCTGTCATCGGCTACTCGGGCACCTACGGCTATTTCTCCGGCGACGATCCCGGCACCGAGCGGTTCCAGTGGGCCGGTGCGCCCCTGAGCGACGAGGTGCTTGCCGAAACGCGGCGCCGCCAGGAAGCGGCCGAGCGCGAGGAGAGCGAGCGGGCGGCCCGCCAGGCGCAACTGGCGGCCAACCGCGCACGCAGCCAGTGGGACCGAGCGAGCGACGTTGGCGCATCCGCCTATCTGGAGCGCAAACAGATCACGCCCGAGGGTGTGCGGTTCGACGCGGACGGCACGATGTTCGTTCCGATGTACCGCTATGAGGCCGAGGGGCGGCTCGTCGGTCTGCAGAAGATCACGCCGAACGGCGAGAAGCGCTACAACAAAGGCATGGAGAAGAAGGGCGCCAGCCGGCTGCTCGGCAGCATCGGCGCCGAGGACAAGATGGTGCTGGTCACCGAGGGGTACGCCACCGGGCGCTCGATCCGTATGGCGACGCGTGAAGCCTTCGCGGTGTCCGTCTGCTTCGACGCGGCCGGCATCCAGTCGGCGGTGCAGGGGCTGCGTGCGGCCTTTCCGGCGGTTCATATTCTGGTGTGCGCCGACGACGACTGGAAGATCGAGCAGCGCCTGCGCGAATGGCTCGTCGAGGAGTTCGGGTTTCGCGGTGAGCTGACATACGGGGCATCGCCGATCAAGGTCGAGGCGAAGAACACGTGGTACATGCTGGCCGCGCACAAGCGTGTCGACGACAACGGTGTGCAATTCGTCGAGGCGACATACGGCAACGACGTGATGCCGCTGCGTCGCAAGCGCTTCGAAAACACGGGCCTTAAACGCGCTCACGAGGCGGCAGCCGCGGTCGACGGCGTGTCGGTCACCTATCCGACGTTCGCCGATCGCGGCGATCGGAAGCTGACCGACTTCAACGATCTGCACGTCGAGGAAGGGCTGGAAGCCGTCGAGCGGCAATTGCATGCGGCGATTCGGGCCGTCCTCGCGCCAGCCGATGACGAGCAGCAGCCCGCCGAGGTCGTGCCTGCCGAGCGCGCGATGCAGCCGGCCGCGACGTCCGCTGCCGCAGAGGAGCAGGAGTGGGACGGACGCGAAGCGGAGAACGGTGCCTTCACCTGGGAGGAGAGCCTTGCGAGATCGGACAAGGGCACGCTGCTGCCCACGCTTGGCAACGTCCATCTGATCCTGTCGAACCATGCAGAGTGGCGCGGTGTCATCGCCCAGGATGATTTTGCCGGTCGGGTAGTCAAGCGCCGCGTGCCGCCGTTCGGGCAGGGGGCGCTGGGTGAATGGACCGACATGGATGACCATCGCAGCACGCTTTGGTTGTCGCAGAAGTACGGCTTGAACGTTCGGCCGGACATCGTCATGAATGCTGTCTTGCTCGTTGCCGATGCCACGCATTTTCACGACATCCGCGAGTACCTGAACACCCTGGAATGGGATGGCGTCGAGCGCGTGAAGTCGATGCCCTCGACGTACCTGCATGTGGCCGATAGCGAATATGTCCAGTTGGCATTCATGAAGTGGATGATCGCCGCCGTCGCGCGTGTTATGCAGCCGGGCTGCAAGGTCGACAACGTCTTGATTCTCGAAGGGCGGCAGGGCTGGCGGAAGTCGACGGCGCTGAAGGTGCTGGCCGGCAAGCAGTGGTTTACCGATACACCGATCCAGATCGGCAACAAGGATACCTACGCCGTCATGGCCGGGAAATGGATCATCGAGCTGGCCGAGCTGGATTCGCTCAACAAGACCGACTCGTCGGCCGCCAAGAGCTTCTTCGCGACGGAGACGGACCGATTCCGCAACTTCTACGGCAAGCGAGCGACCGACGTCCATCGTCAGTGCGTGTTCGCGGGCTCGGTCAACTTCGATGCCTACCTGAAGGACGAGTCGGGTAACCGGCGGTACTGGCCGCTGCGTTGCGGCGGTCTGGTCGACATTGACGGCATCGCACGCGCACGTGATCAGCTTTGGGCCGAGGCGGTCCACCTGTATCGGCAGGGCGTTGTGTGGCACGTCACGGAGGCCGAGCGGCCCCTCTTTGAGGTCGAGCAGGCCGAGCGCTACGAGGGCGACGTGTATGAGGACGTGATCGGCAAGCAGATCGCGCATTCCAGCCGTACCACGATGGAGGAGATCCTGCGCGACGTGCTCAGGCTGGACTCGTCGAAATGGACGCTGCCCGAGCAGCGGCGTATCGGCAAGGCGTTGAAATCGCTTGGATGGGTGCGCAAGCGCGAGTCGACCGGATCGCGCGGCTGGTACTACGTGCCGGACGAGGAGCAGGAGGCGGAGCCGGTGCTGGAGGCAGTGTGCGCGGGCGACGACGACAGCCCGCTATGAGCGAATGGCGCGCTGTGCCGGCATGTCCGGCGCGCTTTGGCGCCGGCCTTGGCGCGCTTGGGACGTCCCAATGTCCCAACGTCCCAAGAGCCCGCCTCGGGCGCGCGTATGTGCCTGCGACGTGCGCGACGTAGGCAGCGCATGTCGCGCGGGCGCGCGCCCCTGCAAGCCTTTTTCTTTGGGACATTGGGACGTTGGGACGAATAGGAGAGTGAAATGATCGATTTGAAGGAGCGGGCAGGTGTGGCAATGAGCGTGCGTGGTCAGTTCACCGACCCAATTGCCGATCCGAAAGTTACTTTGGGCGCACTCGCCTTTGCGAACGATCTCGGTCGTTTGCTGACCCGAATCAAGGCCGGCCCGCAAGCGACGCCAGCGATGATTCGACGAGCAACGTTGCTGTTGGCGCAGATGATCCGGACGTCGGGCAGGTTCAAGCGGGCGCGATTCACGGGCTATACACGCGATGAGCGTCGCGATCAGCGTTCCGGGCATGCTGTCGAGCGCGCAAACGTCGACATCGTCGAGCGGTTCGCGCTGCGCTTGCTGGACGAGTGGGTGAACGATCAGTGTGTCGAGTGCGAGGGGCGCGGCGTCGTGCGTCGAGCGCGTGCCGTTACGACGGCGACCCATGCGTGCGATTCATGTGGAGGAAGCGGAAAGGTGTGCGTGTCTGAGGAGCGCATTCCGTTCTTTGAAGGGCGTAGCGGCCCGGTTGTCTTTCGGGAATACGAACCATGCGACGACTGCGGCGGGATGGGGCGGATCGCGGCATCGCCTGTCGCGGATGCGAAGGGCCGGCACATTTGCCCTGAATGTTCAGGCTCGGGGAAGCGGCAGATCGACGACGCGGGCCGAGCCCATGCACTCGGTATCTCGCTCATCGACTATCGCCGCAACTGGTCGTGGCGCTTCCACGACATGCTCGCGCTCCTCGATGGCGTCGATGGTTCGGTATCCGACACAATGCGTCGGCAATTGCGAGGATGAAACGTATTCCATTTCAAGAGCGGATCGCTTACACTCTGCATGTCCTTTACCGAGTCACTGGACACATGAGCGACCGCATACTCGTGTCGCAACCTTCGCCCGACAGGCGTACTGAATCGCGGGAGCGCCGCGACCAACAACGATAACTGTCTGTCGGGAACTGTTGGGAGGGCGTTCGCCCTCACGAAATGAATATCAAAGCCCTGAGCGCGAAAGCCCTCGGGGCTTTTTGCATTGGGGCGCCGAAATGCGAATCGAATCAACAGGGGCGGGCCTGGACGAGTTCTGGTCGGCATCGGATGAGTACGGTCGTCTGGACTACGTTACCGCGCGCACCTTCGACCTGGGCGATGTGGTTGATCGTATCGCGTGGGCGATGGAGCGGGCCGGCGTGGCCGGCGTGACCGAGCGGGCGGCAGCAGCGGGCATGCCTACCTTTTAGGCAGGGCACCCCTGCTCAGAAAGTGGGCGGGGACCCCCCAGCAGGACGGACATGCGGGGGCTCGCACCCGCGCTTTTTCTCTACTGGCGACATACCAAGGGGGGTCATATTCATGCCCACTCAACTACAGATCGCCGAGCATCTGGATCTCGACCAATCGGCTGTTTCGCGGTTCGTCGACAAGATCCGGCTCGACTACAAGGCGGCGTCGATCGATGAGATCCGGGTCGCATATATCCGGCACCTGCGCGAGGTCGCGGCCGGCCGCGCGAGCGGGACCGGCATCGATCTGGTGGCCGAGCGAGCGATGACCGAGCGCGTCGATCGCGAGATCAAGCTGCTGACGCTGGCCGAGAAGCGCAGCCAGTTGGTCAACGCGGCGCAACTCGAACAAGCGTACGGCCAGATGGTCGGCGCATTTCAAACCGAACTGCTGGCTCTGTCCGACAAGATCGTGCAGGAGCTACGCACGCTGTACGGCGTCGAGGTGGACGTTGAATGGCTAAACGAGCATGTCTATGGATGCCTTGAGCAGCTTTCTCAATACGAGTCAGACGGTCCGCGAGGTGATTCGTCGGCTGGCGTTCCTGCTGCGCCCGCCCGAGCGGATCGGGACGACGGAATGGGCGCGCAAGCATCGGCGGATGAGTGCGAAGGCGACGGCGACGCCGGGACGGTATAACCCGAACATCACGCCTTGGGTATTGGGTATGCACGACGCGCTCGACGATCCGACCGTGCAGAAAGTCGTGTGCATGAAGTCGGCGCAAGTCGCCTGGACGGACGGCGTGCTGCTGAACTACGTCGGCCGGCGCATCGACGTCGACCCGTGCCCGATGATCATCATGTTCGCGAAGGAGAAATCGGCCAAGAAGTTCAACATGGAGAAGTTCGAGCCGATGGTCGAGGTGACGCCCCGGCTGTCGGCAAAGCTGCCGGTCCACGCGGCCCGCGACAAGAACAACCTCTGGGACCACAAGACCTACCCGCGCGGCTTCCTGAAGTTCATCACTTCGAACGCGCCGGACGACGTGAAGTCGACGCCGGCCCCGGTGGTCGCGGTGGAGGAGCCCGACGACGCGAACGCGAACGTGCGCGAGCAAGGCGACTCGATCACCCTGCTGGAGGAGCGCAACAAGAGCTATTCGGACAGCCGGCGCAAGGTGATCTTCGGTGGCACGCCGACGGTCGACGGCTTCTCGCGCATCCAGCAGGCGTATGGCGGATCCGATCAGCGTGTGTATCTGGTGCCGTGCCCGGACTGCGGCGAAGAGCACGAGCTGGCCTGGGAAAACGTCACGTGGAGCGACGACGCCGAGGTGCCGCATGAAGTGTTCGGACGAGCGCGGCCCGACTCGGCCCGCTACGTCTGTCCGCACTGTGGATCGCTATGGGACGACGCTGCGCGGATCCGCGCGGTGCGTAAGGGGCGCTGGATGGCGACGGCGCCGTTTTTCGGCGTGGCAGGTTTCCGGCTCAACGAACTGGTGTCGCCATTCCCTGGCTCGCGTATGGCGGAGCTGGTCAAGAAGTGGCTCACGGCCGAGAAGGCGCTGCTCGCGGGCGACGACACGAAAATGCGGGCCTTCGTGAACAACTCGCAGGGGCGACCCTACAAGTACAAGAGTGACTTGCCTGAGCTGGATGAGCTGGCCGAGCGCGCGATGCCCTACGCGGCATTCACGGTGCCGGCCGGCGGTCTGCTGCTGACGCTGGGTGTCGACGTGCAACACGATCGGATCGCGCTCGTTCTGCGCGCATGGGGGCGGGGCGAGGAAAGCTGGCTGGTCGTATGGGACGAGATCCACGGCAACGTGCTGCACCAAGACGAGAATCCGCTCGACGGTGGTGTATGGGGTGCGCTGACCGAGATGCTGATGAGTGGCTATCGCCACGAGACCGGCGGTGTGCTCCGGATCCGCGCGATGTCGATCGACTCGTCGGACGGCTCGACGTCGGACGCCGTCTACAAGTACGTGCGAGCCGCGCGGCGAGCTGGCCTGAACGTCATGGCGATCAAGGGCAGCACCGATGCGAACGCGGAGGTTTTCAGCGTACCTAAGCAGTCGGTCGACTCGACGCGGAACAACAGCAAGGCGGCGAAGTATGGCTTGCGCCCGTTCATGGTGGGCGTGAGCAAGGCGAAAGACCTGATTCTCGAGAATCGTTTCAAGCTGGACGGCGAGGGGCCGGGGCGCATGCACTGGTATGTCGGGGTGCGCTCCGACTACCTGTCGCAAGTCACGGCCGAGGTGAAGGTTCCGGGGCGCATCGGTTCGAAGCGAGTCTGGCAGAAGAAAGCCGGCGCCCGAAACGAGGCGCTGGACTGCGAGGTCTACGCCCTGCACGCGGCTCGCAGCGTGAAAACGCACATGATGACGGAAGCGCACTGGAGCGTGGAGCAGGTCCGCATCTCGCAGTCGTCGTTGTTCGAGGCGGTGCCGATTCTCGACGCGCTGCCGTCTGCGTTGCGGATCGAGGAAGTGCCGGATCCGCCGGCCGAGTTGGTGCCGTCCGAGACTACGGAGCCGGCGCCGACGCAGCCGGTGCCTACTCAGCCGGTGCCGCAGCAAATCAAACCCGCCGAAACCCCGCCACCGAGCGGGGTTTCGCGCATTCAGGGGCGTCGCATGGGCCGGTCGAGCTATCTCGGGCGGCGCTAGGAGGTAGAGCATGGCATACACGAGGCAGGATCTGGAGCGCGTCCAGTCGGCAATCGCCAAGGGCGAGCTGGAGGTGCAGTACGCCGACAGACGCGTGCGTTACCGCTCGATCAGCGAGCTGCGCGACGCGCAAACCGAGATCGTGCGCGCGCTCGACGGGGCGGCAGGCCGGCCCCGCATGTTTCGCCTGCGACATGCGGGCAAGGGGGTGCGATGAGCCGCGCTTATTCTTCGCTCGCGCAGCGCGGGTTTGTTGTTCCCACTCGCCTGAAGGCGGCGGCGTACGAATCGGCCAGTACGGTCGGCGCCCGTGCGAAGGCGTGGCGCGTGTCGGGCGCCGGGCCGAACGCGGCGGCGGTGCAGAACCTGCCGCTGATGCGAGCGCGTGCGCGGGATGCGATCCGTAACGATCCTTGGGCGAAGACGGCCATCGGCCGGCTGGTGTCGAACACGATCGGCGCTGGCATCCAAGCGCACCCGCAACACCCGATCGACGCGATCCGCAAGGAGCAAAAGCAACTTTGGGAGGACAGCGGGGAGGAGATCGATGCCGATGCCCGATACGATCTGGCGGGTGTGCAGAGCCTCGCTGCGCGCTCGTTCTTCAGCGACGGCGAGGTGCTGGTGCTCCGGCGAATGCGAAATCTGCGAGACGGGCTGGCTGTCCCGATGCAGATCCAGATACTGGAAGGCGACATGCTGCCGATGGACAAGAACGAGATCGTGGCCGGCGGGGAGATCATCAACGGCGTCGAGTTCGATCATGATGGCCGACGCGTCGCCTATCACCTGTATCGGCGGCATCCCGGCGAATACGGTCGCGCGTCGTTCCCGAGCATGCAGACCGTGCGCGTGCCTGCCGACCAGATCGCGCATGTTTTCCAGGCGCTGCGGCCGGGACAGGTGCGCGGGGTGCCCGAGCTGTCGACGGTACTACTGCGGTTGCGCTCGCTCGACAACTTCGATGATGCGGTGCTGTTCCGGCAAGAGGTCAGCAATCTGTTCGCCGGCTTCATCGTCAAGCCGCATTCGGAGCCGGGCTTGATCGGCGATCCGATTACTGGCGCCGCTGTCGATTACGACGCGGACGGTTTCTCGCCGGTGGTCTCGCTCGAACCGGGGGGCATGCAGGAACTGGCGCCGGGCGAGGACGTGCGATTTGCGTCGCCGCCGGGCGCCGGCACCGACTATGCGCCCTTCATGCGGCAGCAATTGATGGCGGCGGCGGCCTCGGTCGGTATGCCCTACGAGGTGCTGACAGGCGACCTGCGCGACGTCAGCGATCGGGTGCTGCGGGTGATCCTGAACGAATTCAGGAGGTCGGTCGAGCAGATCCAGTTCAACGTCTTCATCCACCAGTTCTGCCGCCCGGTCTGGCGCTGGTGGGTCGATGCGTGCGCGCTGTCGGGGGCCATGTCGATGCCGGACTACTACCGCAGGCGCCGGGACTACTTCCGGGTGCGGTGGGTGCCGCAAGGCTGGCCATACATCCACCCGGTGCAGGACGTCACGGCCAAGCGCATGGAGATCCGCTCAGGCTTGGCGAGCCGGTCGGGCGCGGTCCTCGCGCGGGGCGACGATCCGGAGCAGGTGGACAACGAGAACGCGGCGGACCTTGCGCGCGAGCAGCGGCTCGGGCTGCGCTACGACACGCTGGTGCCGGTCGAGGATACGGGCGGCAATTCGAATGGGGATGACGAATGAAAGGCAAGAAGAAGTGGTGGGACATCCGCGCGCAGGCGAACGCGGCCGGCGGCAACGACGTCGAGATCCGGATCTATGGCGACATCGGTTTCTGGGGCACGGACGCCGAGCAGTTCGCGGCGCGGCTCGACGAGGTCGGCCCGACAGCGGCATCGATCGTCGTCGCGGTCAATTCGATGGGCGGCGACGTGTTCGACGCGTTCACGATCTACAACCTGCTGCGGCGCTACCCCGGCAAGACGACGGGTCGCGTCGACGGCATCGCGGCCTCGGCCGCATCGCTGGTGCTGATGGGGTGCAGCCAGATCGTGATGCCGTCCAACGCGATGCTGATGATCCATAACCCGCATACGCTCGCGGCGGGCGACGAGGGCGAATTGCGCCGGCTGGCGGATCTGCTCGGCAGCACGAGCGCGAACATGCTGACGGCGTACGCCGAGCGCAGCGGGCAGACCGAGGACAAGGTGCGCGAGCTGATGGATGCCGAGACCTGGCTGACGGCCGCGCAAGCCGTCGAGCTGGGATTCTGCGACACGATCGAGGAACCGATTCGGATCGCGGCATACGCAGGCGCCCAGCCGCTCGTCGCGCGGTTCGCGGCGATGCCCGAGCAGATCCGCGCCCTGGTCGATGGCGAGCCCGAGACGCCGCCGAATCCGCCTGCTGATCCGCCCGTGGATCCCGTCGATCCACCGGCCCCGCAGGATCCGCCTGCGCCTCAACCGCCGAATGTGGCGGCGCTAGCCTCGCATGTGTACGCGTCGTGCCGCGAGGCGCGGATCGAACACTGTGCCGAGGGCATCGTGCTGGCGACCGGCTTGCGGGATCGTGCAACGGTGGATGCGGCGATTCGCACCGCGCAAGACATCGCAGGCATCTGTCTGGCGGCGAACCTGACCGAGCTGACGGCCGGTTTCGTGTCGGACGGTCTGAGCCCGGATCAGGTTCGCGCCCGGCTCTATGAGCGCGTGACGGCTTCGCAGGCGCATATCAATCCCAGGCAGACGCCGAGCAGCCCGAGCGAGCCGGTGGTCGCCGCCAACGCGCCGCGCGCGGCATCCATCTACGCGGCCCGCCGCAACGGCGGAAAGTAACTTTGACGTCCCATGAGGAGGGGCAAACCATGTCGATTGTGAAGGAACAGGGCATTCTCCCGGCCGAATTTCTGGTGTCGGAAGGCAACGGCCAGATCTCCCGCGAGCAGATCGTCGTCAAGGCCGGGCCGGCGTTGCCCGCCGGCCAGGTGCTCGGCGTGACGAACACGGGCGAATATGCCCCGTACGACAACAAGGCCGAGGACGGCTCGGAAGTCGCGGGCGCGGTGCTCTACGCGCCGCTGGCGGCGTCCGAAGAGTCGCGGCCGGCGACGGGCATTGTCCGGCTCGCCGAAGTCGTGGGCGGCCTGCTGACGGGCCTGGATGCAGCAGGGCGCACCGATCTCGCGGATCGCCACGTGATTGTTCGCTGATCGCGCAGTAAGACAGACCCATGAAGGCCACGCATCGCGTGGCCTTTTTCTTTTCCATTCCCAGGTTGGAGGTTGTATGGCGGACATCGCCCTGTTTCAAGACGACGCTTTCTCGCTCTCGTCGCTCACGGCGGCAATCAACGATCAGCCGGCGGTGCCGGGCCGGGTCGGCACGCTCGGGCTGTTCGACGAGGACGGCATCACGACGACGACGGTCCAGATCGAGCGCGACGGCGATACGCTCGCGCTCGTGCCGGCCGGTCAGCGCGGCTCGCCCGCCCCGGTGGTCGGTGGTAGCAAGCGCAGCATGATCCCGTTCAACACGGTCCATCTGCCGCAACGCGGCTACATCGCGGCGGACGAGGTGCAGAACCTGCGCGCGTTCGGTTCCGAAAGCGAGCTGGAGGCGCTGCAGACGGTCGTGAATCGGCGCCTCGCCAAGCTCCGGCGCCAACTGGACGCCACGCACGAGTTCCACCGCATCGGCGCGATCAAGGGCGCGGTGCTCGACGCGGACGGCAAGACCGTGCTGATCGACCTGCTGAAGTATTTCGGCATCAAGCAGACGGTGATCGGCTTCGAGCTGGACAAGCCCGAGACGGAGATCCGCCTGAAGTGCAGCGAGGTGCAGGACGCGATCGAGGATGCGCTCGGTGCGTTGACCTATACGGGCGTGCGCGTGCTCTGCGGCCGCACCTTCTGGAACAAGCTGATTGTCGCGAAGACGGTGAAAGAAACCTACCTCGCGACGAGCATGGCGGCGGCCCTGCGCGGCGACGCGCGCGACGCGCTCGACTTCGGCGGCTGCACGTTCGAGCGCTATCGCGGGCGTGTCGGCGATGTCGGCTACGTGGCCGACGACGAGGCGCACGCCGTGCCGGAAGGCGTGCCCGACCTGTTCATCTCGCGCTTCGCGCCGGCCGACTACGTCGAGGCGGTCAACACGACGGGCCTGCCGTACTACGCGAAGCAGGAGCTGGCCCCGTTCGGCAAGGGGATCGACATCGAGGCGCAGTCGAACCCGATCCATCTCTGCACGCGCCCGAAAGCGCTGGTCAAGCTGAAGGCTTGATATGCGGTTCCGCGATCTGATGGCGGACGTCGATGCCGCCGTGAAGCGCGATCTGGCGGACGACGACGTCACGATCGACGGGAAGCCGGTGCAGGGCATGTTCGCGGCGCCGTGGCTCGGGCCGGATCTCGGCTCACGGCGCACGCAACTGGTGGCGCCTGTCCTGCATATCACGGACGCCGATGCCGCGGTCGTCAAGGTCGGCAGCATCGTCGTGGCCGGCGGGAACCGTTACCGCGTGCACGAACTGCAGCCGGACGGCACGGGGTGGACGGTCTTGATCTTGGGGTAAGGCATGGACGTGCTGAAAGTCGAAATCGACGTGAAGGGGGCGCTGGAAGCGCTCGCCGCTTTGCCGCCTGCCGCGATGCAGTCGGCATGGCGGCGGACGCTCCGGAAGACGGCGGCCTGGATCAAGAGCCAGACGGCGAAGGATGTGGGCCGCGCGACGGGGATACAGCAGAAGGTGATCCGACAGCGGACGTACTTCTACATGCGATCCGCCGATAGCGGAAAGGTGTGGCTCGGTCTCAATCCGATCGGGGCGCACCGGCTCGGCGCCGTGCGCCGTACGCGCAAGGGCATTCGCGCCGGCAAGACGCTGTTCGAGGGCGCGTGGCGTATGACGGAGAAGGCGCCGGATGGCCCTGTGTTCCGCCGAACCGGCAAGGGGCGCACGCCGATCGAGGTCGTGCGGTTCGATTGGGCGCATGAAGGCGATCCGGCCTTTCGACGGGCCGCCCGAGCGTGCGAGGAAAGGCTGCTGGCGGTCCTACGGCAGGAGGTCAACTACGAAATCCAGAAGGCGGCAGGCCGTGCTCGATAACCTCAAGCAACTACACGACGCGATCGAATCCGGGCTGCGTGGCCGGCTTGCCGGGCTCGACCGGGTGCTGGCGTATCCGGAGATCGGGAAGTCGATCGAGACGCCGCTGGTGGCGATCGAGCTGGCCGAGCTGGAGCCGGGGCACGACGACGGCACGGGGCGCGTGCCGTTGATCGGACGGATGCAGGCCCGCATCGTCGTCGATCCGCTGGTTCCTGGCGCGGACATCCTGGTGCGCGAGCTGTCGGCCCGTGTGCTGCGCGCCGTTCATGGCGAGACCTGGGGATTGCCGATCACGCCGGGCAAGCAGATCGGCTCGGCGGCGGAAGACCCGTTCCGGCCGGATCTCGATACCTATCTGGTGTGGCTGGTCGAGTGGGTGCATGAATTCGACCTGGGCGAGAGGGTCGAGCCACCGCCGCAGGGCCGGGAGATCCGCTGGGGCGTCTATCCGGAGATAGGCGCCGAGCATCGCGGCGACTACGTCGACGTGGCAATCGCAGAGGAGGGGCACCCGTGAGCGACTACGAGCTGGGCGAAATGGATCGCCGCATGGCGTGCCTGACGCAGTCGGCGATCGTGGAGGCGGTGACCTACGATCCGCCGCGCGTGAAGGTGCGCATCGGCGATTGGGCCAGCGACTGGCTGAAATGGCAGGCTGGAGCGGCCGGTGCGGTTCGGCAGTGGCGTCCGCCGTCCGTCGACGAGGAGGTCGCGCTGTGGGCGCCATCCGGCGATCTGGCTGGGGCGTTCGTGGCGCCGGGCTACTACACGGATCAGCACGGTGGTGCTGGCCGCACGAGCCCGGATGAGACGGCGACCGACTTCCCGGACGGCGCATTCGAACAGTACAACCATGCGAGCCATGAATACGTGCTGTCCGTGCCAGCAGGCGGTCGGATCGTGTTCCGCATCGGCGGCACGGAGTTCGAGCTGAAGGCGGACGGCGCGACGCTGCGTAGCGCGAAGCTGCTGGCGGACATTCCGGATTCGACATTCACGGGCAACACGACGACGGAGCGGCTGCTGACGTTCAACGGCGGCCTGCAAGGCCGGCCGGGAGAGGGGCTGGGCGTTGCGGTGAAGGTCGACGGCGGTGCGGAATTCACGGCAGACGTGCTTGCCGCCGGGACATCGGTTCATGGGCACCAGCATCGCGAGCAGGGAGACGGGGAGCTGGTGAGCGCTCCGGTTTGAACAAAGCAACTTTGGGCCTCGTATGACAGCGGGGCTCTCGTGAGGTGGGTATGCGAAAGGAAGATCAGCAGGCGGCTGGCGTGGCGGTGACATTTGTTGATGCCGAGTATCGCAGCCGCGTCGTGGTGTTTCCGGATGGCTCGTTCATTCCGGTGCTTGCAGGCAAGGCCGAGGTGACGGCGCCCGAGCACGTCGCCTATCTGGAGTCGAATCCGAGTTTCACGCGGATTCCGGCGAAGGAGCAGTGACGATGGCGCTGGTCGGGATGTGCCGCCGCTCGGGGCGGCTGATCAGTGGCGTCGAGCATCTGGTGCAGAGCATCGGCGACATCCTGAGCACGCGCAAGGGCACGCGGCGGCAGCGGCCTGAGTATGGCTCGGATCTCCCGGCCATGGTCGACTTGCCCGTGACGCGCGGGTGGATCTCGGCCGTGCAGGCCGAGGCGGCCGGCGCGATCGGACGATGGGAGCCGCGAATCAAGCTGGATCGGGTTGCGGTGCAGTCAGTCGTCGATGGCAAAGTGACTTTCCTCATTGCCGGTCGCTATGACGACGGCGATGTCGTGTTCGAGGTGACGGTATGACCATGATCGATCTCTCGGCGATGGATCCCCCGGATCTCGTCGAAACGCTGGACTTCGAGGCGACGTACCAACTGAAGCTGGCCTACTTCAAGAGCATCTACCCGGACTGGACGGCGGCGCTCGAATCGGATCCGGTAGTCAAGGTGCTGGAACTGGCCGCGTACGACGAGGTTCGGTATCGAGCGCGTGTCAATGATTGCGGGCGGGCCGTGTTGCTCGCCTGCGCGACCGGGGCCGATCTCGAACACCTCGCTGCGCTCTGGAACATCAAGAAAGAGATCGTCGATCCCGGCGATCCGGATGCGCGCCCGCCGATTCCCGTGACCTACGAGAAAGACGATCGCCTGCGCCTTCGCACGCAGATGGCGATCGAGCAGGCGACGACAGCCGGGCCGGCGGGCTCGTACCGATCGATTGCGCTCAACGCGTCGGCCGACGTCGCGGACGTGCGGGTCGATCGTGGCGTGCCAGGCGTCGTCCGCGTGGTCGTGAAGTCGCAATCGAACGGCGGGGTGCCAGGTGCCGCGCTGCTCGATGTGGTTCAACGTGCCCTGACGCCCGAGGACCGGCGCCCGCTCAACGATACGGTGCAGGTGCTACCCGCTCGGCCCGTCGACTATTCGATCGTGGCGGATATCTATGTCGGTCGCGGCCCTGACCCCGAGGTCGTGATCGCCGCGCGGCGCCTCGATCTCGATATCGCGGTCAACGATGGCGCCCGACTGCGCAACGGCATGCCGCGCTCGGCTATCACGGGGGCGTTGCATCCGAAGTCGTCGGGCGTGGTGCGAGTCGATCTGATGACGCCGGCCGCCGACGTCGAATGCGAGTTCGACCAGTTCGCACGGTGCGCGTCGATCACGCTGAATGCGAGGGTTAAAGATGACGACTGAACCGCTCTTGCCCGCGAATCAAACGTCGCTTGAGGCGGCGCTCGCTCAGGTGATGCGCCCGAGCGTCGAGCCCGACGTCATCCGCACGCTGTGGGACGCAGATCGCTGCCCGTCTGCGTTCCTGCCGTGGCTGGCATGGTCGCTTCAAGTGGACGGGTGGGAGCTGGCCGAGTCGGACGAGGCGCGGCGCGAGCTGATCAAGTCGTCGCTGGCGATCTACCGGCGCAAGGGCACGCCGTGGGCGATCCGGGAGATCGTGCGGCGGCTCGGGTTCGGCGAGGTGGACATTCAGGAAGGGCGGGGCCTGTCCCGCCGCGACGGCTCGGCCCGCCGCGATGGGCGCTATCTGCATGGCGGCGATGGCGCCTGGGCCGAATACATCGTCACCCTGCATCGCGCCGTGACGCGCGACCAGGGCGAGAAGATCAAGCGGGCGATTGAACGGTATGCGCCGGCCCGTAGCAAGCTGGCATGGCTGGACTTCTCCGAGGTTGCGATCCGGCATAACGGCGTCGCGACACGCAACGGGCAATTTACACGAGGGATTATCGGAACATGGCCAATCTGAAAGAGGACAGTGCCTGGGTAGACGGTATCTACCAGTTGGAGACGTCGGATCCGGTGCAGGGCGGCCCCGATGGTGTCGACAACGTGCAGGCAAAGCAACTTGGGAGCCGCACGCGATACTTGAAGGATCGGGCTGATGCGACCGACAAGCGGGTCGACGCGATGGGGCAAACGGTGGCCGGCCTCGGCACCGACAAGCTGCCCGTCGCAGGGGGCACGCTGAAGGGCGTGCTGCTCGGGAAGCTTGGAGCCATCGCACCGAACAATCCGCAAGGGGCCGGTTACGGCTTTGACGGCGATGCGGACAGCGGGATGTTTTCGCCGAAGGATGGGCTCGTACAGATCGGTGCGCAAGGGATTGCCCACTTCGAGACGCGCGGCACCGACACCTACGTGGGGCCGAATGTTGCCGGCGGCAATCTGGTGTTGGTCGCCGGAGCGGATGGCCGGGCGTTGGTCACGAGTGAAGGCCGGATGCTGGTCGGGTCGTGGAACAGCGACGGTGTGAGCCGGCTGCAAGTCTCTGGCTCGGTTCGTGCAGACGGATTCGTATCGGATGCCCTGGATGCCGGCGGTGCGCATTTCCGCGCACGCAATGGTGACTACGGCGCCTTCCTGCGCAACGACGGCACGAACGTCTACCTGCTGTCGACGAAAAAGGGCGATCCGTCTGGTCAATTCAATGACTATCGGCCGTTCGCCTGGAATCTGTCGACCGGTTACGTCACGATCGATGCAACCGGCAAGGGTACGACGATCGGCGGCAACGCGACGATTGTTGGCGATGCGTGGATCGGGCGCGGCTTGGACGAGGGGCACGCGCGAATCGGCCCCATGGATGGGTACTTCTATTCGAATGCGACCTCTGTCGGCTGGTGGTCGCCGACAGTCGGATCATTCCAGTATCTCGCCCAAGACCGGACGTTTCGCGTTGACGGATACCTCGTCTGGCATAGCGGGAATATGACGCCTCTTGATACCAAAAAGGGAGGCGTGATTGGCGGCAATGTGACCTTCGCTGCCGGGCAGCGTCTGTTTCTCGACGAGGGGAGCGCAGCATTCCCCTCGATCGCGTTCGTGAACGATGGCGTGCCCGATACCGGTCTCTATCACGCGAAAGACGGCGTTTTCGGGGTGACCTGTAACAGCGTGGCGACCGTCACGTTCGCAGCAGACATGACGTATTTCCATGCCCCGGCGGCCGGCCCCTCTCCAGGGCAGGCTGACAACTCCGAGCGTTTCGCGACGACAGCATGGGTGACGGCTGCAATCGGCACGGCGGCGATCGGCCAGATCGTCATGGAGGCGCGAACCTCGACGCGCGCGGGCTATGTGAAGTGTGACGGCGCGCAGTACAAGCGCGCGGACTATCCGGCGCTGTGGGCCTATGCGCAGGCCAGTGGTGCGCTGGTGTCGGAAGCCGAGTATGCGGGTGGCCGCTGGGGAGGCTTCTCGACGGCAGACGGGCAGACGTACTTCCGCGTTCCTGATCTGCGCGGCGAGTTCCTGCGCTGCTGGTCGGACGGGCGCAGCGACGTGGATCCCGGCCGCGCGATCGGCTCGTTCCAGGCCAGCCAGAACCAGGCGCACACGCACGCAGCGTCATCGGACACGGTCGACGATCACTGGCACAAGGTCTGGAGTGCGCCGAACGGCTGGCACGATCACGGCGTCAATCAAACGCCGCATGCGCACGTCACGTGGACCGGCGCCGTGCAGGTATCGGGTCTTGCACCGGGCGGCGGTATCGGGCCATACAACGGGCGCATTTCCTCCCTGTGGTCCGACGAGGGGATGGCCAACATCGCGATTGCTGGGAACGGCACGCACGATCACGCGATCGGCATGGATGGCGGGGGAAGGCACGCACACGCGATCAGTGTTCAAGCCGATGGCGGCGCCGAAGCGCGTCCGCGCAACGTCGCGTTGCTGGCGATGATCCGCGCATATTGATAAGGGAGAAAACATGCTCTGCAACCACTACGACAGACAGACGGGCCAATACCTGAACAGCACGCTTGCTGATTCGGATCCGAAAGACGATAGCCGCTGGCTCGAACCGGCTTTCTCGACGGTCACGCCGATCCCCGACCGTAAGCCGCTCACGTGGCCGTTCTGGAAGGATGGCGCCTGGGTGTTGATGCCCGACTATCGCGGGCGCGTGTTGTACCGAACCGATACCGGCGAGCGCACCGAGATCCTGGCAGCGGGCGTCACGCCGGCCGATGCCGGCCTCACGGAGACGCCGCGACCGTCCGACGAGTACCGCTGGACCGATGGCACCTGGGCGATCGATCCGGACATCGTGGCGCGCAAGGCGAAGGAGCGGGCGATGGCGGAATTCCAGCATCGGCTGGCGAACGCGCAAACGAAAAACTACGGCCGGGCCGATGCGCACGCAGCCGGCGTGCTGTCGGATGTCGAGGAAGCGCAGTTCGTCGCGTGGTCCAAGTACCAAATGGATCTCTCGCGCGTGGTGAACGCGCCAGACTTCCCTGCTTCGGCAGTGTGGCCGGTCGAGCCGGACGACGAGGCGATCCGCCGCGAAGTCGATGCCAAGCGATCCGCTGCCGCTGCCGCAGAAGCGGCGAAAGCGGAGGCGGAGCAGGCTGACGAGGCGGATTCGGTGGACGACAAGGTCAACGCGGATCCGGCGCCGACGACGGACAGCACCCGTAAAAAGTAACTTTCCGGACCCCGTTCCGATCTTTCACAGAGCCGCCCGCTTGGGCGGCTTTCTCATTTCTGGAGACCCGTATGGGAGCAACCTCGTTTTTTCACGGTATCACGACGACGATCGTCGACTCGGGGCCGCGCACGATCGCCGTGCCGTCGTCGTCGGTGGTGGGGCTTGTCGATACCTACACGCCTGGCGCGGGCCTGGCGCAGCCGAACGTGCCTGTCCAACTGACGAGCTATCGCGATGCGGTGGTGGCGTTCGGCGACACGAGCGCCATCGCGCGAGCCGCGCGAGCGATCTACGCGCAGAGCCGCGCGGTCATCGTCGCGGTGGGCGTGCCGGCCGATGGTGACGAGGCGCAGCGCACCTCGGCCGTGATCGGGGGTGTGACGGCGAGCGGAGCGCGCACGGGCATGCAAGCGTTGCTCGATGCGAAGTCGCGATTCAACGCGCAGCCGCGTTTGCTGATCGCGCCGGGCCACTCGGCCAAGCAGCCGGTCGCGACGGCGGCCGACGAGATCGCCGCGAAGCTGCGCGGTATCGCCGTGATCGATGGCCCGAACAAGGACGACGAGGCGGCGATTGCCTATGCGCAGAACTTCGGCAGCAAGCGCCTCTACATGGTCGATCCTGGCTCGACCATGTGGGATACGACGGCCAACGCCGACGTCGCCGTGCCGTCTTCGGTGTTCGCGGCCGGCCTGTTCTGTCAGACCGACGCCAACATCGGTTTCTGGGCATCGCCGTCGAATAAGGAAATCACGGGCATCACGGGCACGGCTCGGCCGATCGAATACCTCGACGGCGACGAGACCTGCCGCGCGAACCTGCTGAACAACGCCAATATCGCGACCATCATTCGCGACGGCGGTTATCGCCTGTGGGGCAACCGGACGCTGTCGGCGGATCCGAAGTGGAAGTTCGTCACGCGGGTGCGCACGCTCGACATCGTGATGGACGCGGTCCAGGCCGGCCACAAGTGGGCGGTCGATCGCGGCATCACGGCAACCTACGTCAGCGACGTGACGGAGGGGCTGCAGGCGTTCATGCGCGATCTGAAGCGCCAGGGTGCCTTGATCAATTTCGAGGTCTACCCGGACCCCGAGCTGAACACGGCCAGCCAACTGGAGGACGGCAAGGTGTACTGGAACATCCGCTTTACCGATGTCCCGCCGGCCGAAAACCCGATTTTCCGCTTCGAGGTCACCAATCAGTGGATGACCGAAGTGCTCGATAACCAGATCTAAGGGAGGGACGATGGTTCCGGAAACTCTGTACAACTGCTCGGTGGCGATCGACGGTCGCGGGTACGCGGGCCGGGCGACGAGCATGACGCCGCCGAAGCTGAAGCTCAAGACCGACGACTACCGCGCGGGCGGGATGGATGCGCCGTCCAAGATCGACCAGGGCATGGAAGCGCTGGAAGCGTCGTTCGCCATGGCGTCCATGGAATACGACGTGCTGAAGTATTTCGGCATCCTCGACGGGAACGCGTTCAGCGGCAATTTCCGTGCGGCCTTCAAGGACCACTACGGCAAGATCAAGTACGTCGGGGCGTTCTTTCGCGGCAAGCTGACCGAGGTGGATCCGGGTGAGTGGAAGCCGGGCGAGAAGGCGGAAACGAAATACACCATCGCCGTCGACTACTACCGGATGGAGATCGACGGCGCCGTGGTTCACGAGATCGACGTGTTCGCGTGCAAGCGCGTGGTCAACGGCGTCGACCAGTTGGCCGAGGTGCGTAAGGCGCTCGGCATGTAGCTCGTTTGGACGCGAGCAAAGTAACTTTTCACTCAATGGCGGGCCGATGGCTCGCCGTTTCTCTTTGAGGACACGATATGGACAAGGTTACCGTCACGCTGGCTTACCCGATCAAGCTGAACGGTGTCGAGTGCGACACATTCACGATGCGCCGCCCGAAGGTGCGCGATATGCGCGGTGCGCAGAAACTCGCACCGAAGGACGAGGAGCAACAGGAGCTGATCCTGTTCGCCTCGCTCGCCGAGGTGTCGCCGGACGACATCGAGGAGATGGATATGGCCGACTACGCGCGCGTGCAGGACGCCTACTACTCCTTTCGATCCGTACGCCAAGACGGACGCCAAGACGCTGAAGGCGCTGGCCAGGCGCCTCGCGCTTGAATTCGGCATGTCGCCTGCGTCGATCGACGATATGACGATCGACGACATGATCTGGTGGTTGACTGACTGAGGGGAGCGGACATGGCAAAGGATATTGCCCTGGGCATCGTGATCGGCGGCGCCGTGTCGGCGACGTTCGGCAAGGCGATTACGGATACGACGTCGAAGATCGACGGGATGAAGAAGCGGGCGAACGATGCTCGGCTCTGGCAGCGGCAGATCGGCGAGACGGTTCGCCTGCAGGAGGAGTTCCGGCGACTGCATGCCGCCGGGGATAGTGCGGCGGACGGCATCCGCCGCAAGCTGGACAGCAACCTGAAGTCGTTGCGCGATGCCGGGGTCGAGGTGAGCAAGCTCGATCGCGCGTATGCGCAACTCGGGCGCACCGCGCGCGGGCTCGATCTGAAGGCGGCCGGTTTCGAGCGGATGGAAGCGGGCAAGGAAGCGGGCCGCGGGGTGATCGGCGACGCGGTCAAGCTGTCGGCGGCGGTGGCCGTGCCCGCGACGATCGCCGCGAACTATCAGGCGATCATCCGCGACATCTCGATCAAGGCCGGCATCGCGCGCACGCAGCAAGAGGCGGCTATGGGCGTGCGCATCCGCAAGGATGCGGCGGACAACGGGATCGGCCGCAACGAGCTGGCGGAAGCCATCAACCAGATGGTGGCAGGGGGCATGGATCTCGATCGGGCGCTCAACTTCGGGCCGCTCGTCGCGAAGTTCGTGATCGGGCAGGGCGCGACGCCGGTCGAGACGGCGAAGATGATCCAGGCGCTCCAGCAGAACGCGGAGATTGTCGATCCGCGTCAGATGGCACAGGCGCTGGAGGGAATCGCCTACCTCGGCAAGGAAGGGTCGTTCGAGTCTGTCGACATGGCGCGGTGGTTTCCGGTGCTGCTGGCCGAAATGAAGAAGATCGGTATCACGGGGCTGGATTCCGTCACGCAGTTGGGCGCCATGCTCCAGGTGCAGATGAAGACGGCCGGTAACGCCGACGAGGCAGCGAACAACCTCAAGAACTGGTTTTCGAAGATCGGCTCGGGGGAGACCGAGCGCAACTACGCGAAAGCCGGGGTCGACTACCAGGCGAAGATGCGCGAGGCGATCGGCAAGGGCTGGTCGACACTGGAGGCGTCGTTCGTGCTGGCCCGCGCGTACATCGAGCGCGTGGATCCGGAGAAGGCGAAGCAACTGGCCGGTGCCGCTAAACAGTTCAATGCGGAGATGGATCCGGCGAAGCGGCAAGCGCAGATGGCCGCGTTCGCCGAGACGATGAAGACCGGTGATCTGTTCAACGACATGCAGGTCAAGGCGGCGTTGACGGCCTACATGCAGAACGCCGATCTGTACAACGAGCTGAAGACCAACGCGCAGAAGGCGAGCGGCGAGATTCAGAAGGATCTGGAAGCCCGCCGCGAGACGTCCAAACAGATCTGGAGCGAGGTCGGCCAGCAGTGGGACGACGCGATGCGCAGTATCGGCGACGCGCTGCGGCCGGTGACGGATCTCGCAGGCCGGGCGGCAAAGGGGCTCGGTGGCACGGTGCGCGAAGCGGCGGACAAGGCGCCGGGTGTCACGGCGGCGGTGGTCGGTGTCGCCGGGGCAACAGTGGCCTATCGCGGCGCAAAGGCACTTTGGAATATCGGGCGCGGTGTGTTCGATATCGCGCGCGGCACGGTCCTGGGCCGGTCAGGTGCCCGTGGTGGCGCAGGCAAGGGTGGCGCAGCGGGCAAGGCCCTCGATGCGCTTGCAGGCGCGGCTGGCGGGGTGCAGCGTGTGTTCGTCGTCAACATGCCCGGAGGCGCTGGCGGGCTCGGCGGCGGTTTAGGTGGCTTGCCGGTCGACGGGCCGGGCGGCGGCAAGGGCAGCGGGGGCGGGCGCAACGCCGGGCGCGGAGGGCGCATCGGTCGAGCCCTGCGTGCCGGCCGCTCGCTCTTCGGCAAGGTGGCGCCGTACGCTGGAAAGATCGCGCTGGCCGGGACGATCCTGAAGGTCGGCTTCGCAGCGAAAGACGCGTATGCCGTGGCGTCGAGTACCGACACGCGCGAGCGTAAGGCGACGCAGTTCGCGGGGATCGCAGGGAGCCTTGCCGGGGGCTTCGCGGGCGCCAAGATCGGCGCCCTGGTCGGTGCCTTCGGTGGTCCCATCGGCGCGGCCGTGGGAGGCGTGATAGGCGGTGCGATCGGCACCTTCGCGGGCGACAAGGCACTGAGCGCCATCGCGCGCAAGGTGTTCGAGCACAAGTCGAGCGAGCCGCCCGCCAGCGCGGAGGCGGCTGCGAAAGCCGCAGCGACCGCCGCCGGCGAGGGTGCCCCGCCGCGTGCCGGCCCGCGCGTCGAGCAAACCAACACATTCGCCCCCGTCTTCCATGTTCGCGTGGAAAGCAACGAGGCGGACGCGGCCGAGAAATTCCTGGCGCGGGTCAGTCCGATGTTGACGCAGATGATGGCCGAGCAGCAGCGCAAGACGACTAACTTTTCGGCGATGTTCGATGCGCCGCATCTATGAGGGTAAGGCATGGACCTGATCAGACAGATCACGTCGGCCGCGACGCAGGCGAGTGTCGCCTCGGAGCGCGTCCGGCAGATGGTGCGCGTAGCCGACCGCAACCGGGCCGCGAGCGCGACGACGGTCGAGACGTTGCAGAAGCTCGCGACCGGCAATCTCAGCAGCGCGGCCGAGCTGCTGACCGGCGCCAAAAGCGCGATGTCGGTCGCGGGCGATCTGTTCCCGCAAGTCGGGAGCGTGATGCGCAGCTTCAACGCCACGCAGGCCTCGGTCGGCTCGATCCTGAAGATGGCGGACAGTTCGAGCTTTCCGCTCGTGCGCTCTGCCGCCGACAGCGTCAAATCGGCGCTTGGCGGAGCGGTAAATCAGTTCTCGAGCTTGGTCGGCATCAAGGACTCGGCGGTGGCCGATGCAGTCAAGGCGACGGGCCTGAGTTCGTTGCTACCGGGGCTGGCCGATGGCGCGACGTCGAGCACGCCGCACCTGATGACGATGGCGGCCGACGACGGCAGCGCATTCCACTTCAACCTGTCGACGGCGGCGTTCGAGAAACTGCGGCGAGCGACGCGATACCGGGTGGCCACGCAGGAGCGTTTGAACCGGCAAGAGGCGCTGCAGCCGGTCAGCGAGGGCGGCGAGACGATCACCCTGTCGGGCGTCGTGTTCCCTGCTCTCGGCGCCGGCACGACGCAGATCAGCAAGCTGCGCGCGATCGGCAGCCGCATGAAGCCGGTGCGCCTGACGACGGGCAGTGGCGACGTGCTCGGCCGCTGGTTGCTGCAGACGATCGAGGAGGAGCAGGACGCCATGCTGGCCGATGGCCTGCCCCGCAAGCAATCCTTCACTGTGGAGTTTGGCCGCTATGGCGAAGATTTTAAGAACGTCTGAGGGGGACGTGCTCGATGCCTTGTGCTATCGGGTGTACGGGACGCTGCAGGGCACGGTCGAGGCGGTCTACGAGGCGAATCCCGGCCTTGCCGCGAGGCCGCAGCCGTTTGCCTCGGGCATCGAGATCGTGATGCCGGATATCGAGGCGCCGCGCGACGAAACTGTGTCGCTCTGGACATAGCGAGGCACGATGGAAGCGATCTTTCAAATCATCGCGAACGGCGACGATGTCACGAAGGTGATTCAGGACCGGGTGATGGAAATCCGGACCGTCGACAAACCGGGCCTGGATGCGGACGAATGCACGATCACGCTCGACGATCGCGACGGCCGGATCCGATTCCCGCCCAAGGGCGCGACGGTCAAGGTGTCGCTGGGGTGGGAGGGGCAGGGGCTCTCGATGCTGGGCGAGTATGCCGTCGACGAGGTCGGGCTGCGTGGGCCGCCGGCCAGCGTGGTGTTTCGCGGCAAGCCGGCGAACATGCGGGCGACGTCGAAGACGCAGCGCTACGGGAGCTGGTCGAACGTGCGGCTGGCCGACATCGTCGGCGATGTCGCGCGCCGCAATAAATGGTCGGCCGCGTGCGACGTCGACGTGGTGGTGCCTCGGGTCGACCAGTTCGGCGAAAGCGATCTGCATTTCGTGACGCGGCTCGCCCGGCAGTATGGGGCGACGGCGACGGTCAAGGCCGGCAAGCTGATCGTGCTGCCCCGAGGCGGCGGCAAGAGCGCGAGCGGCAAGCCGTTGCCGGTGGTGATCCTGACGCCCGAGCTGCTGCTCGACTATGACATCAATTTCCCCGATCGCGCGAGCTTCGCGGCGGTCCGCACCAAGGTTCACGATCGCAAGACGGGGAAGAAAATCGACCTGACGATTCCCAATCCGGATGCGCCGCAAGGGGCGGCCGCGGTTCATACCGAGCGCCATGCGTTCGCCAGTCCGCAGGCAGCAAAGGTGGCGGCCACGTCGAGGCTCGAAACGCTCAACCGGCACACGTCGACGAGCCGCCTCACGATGCGTGGCCGGGCCGATCTGTCCGCCGAAAAGACAATCGCGCTGAAGGGGTTCAAGGAGGGGGTGGACGGGGAGTTTCTGATCGAGGCGGTCGAACACACGTTTGCCTCGCGGGGCTGGATCACGGTGGTGACGTTGAATGGAGGGAACAAGGGCAAGGCGAAGGTGGGGCATAAGAAGAAGTCGGGCAAGAAAATCGATCTGGTGGTGCCGGCGCCGAAGTAACGCACCGCAGGAGAACGATGCAGGCCGCTCACGGGCAACCGGAGCGGCCTTTCTTTTTTTAACGGGGGTGGGATGGGTGACGAGAAGCAGGAGGGGCTGGCGGTACAGATCGCCACGCTCACGCAGCAGATGCGATCGGTCGCGGCGAGCGTGGAGGACATCAAGCGCTCGGTGCAGCCGTTCGCGGATCTCGATCGCGGATTCGCCGAGATGCGCGTGCGCGCGGAATCGGTGCGTGAGGACGTCGGGCTGCTGTGGGCACGCTCGCAAGCCGAGGAGCGTGCGCGCCTCGACCAAGCCGGTGATATCGCCGAGGTGGACCGGAAGGTCGACGCGATGAGGAACCGGGCGACGGGCGCGGTGTGGGTGCTCGGCATCGGCCTCGGGGCGGTGCAAGCCTTCGTGGTCGGCTCGATCGTCTGGGTATTCACGCACGTCAACGAGGCGGACGTGCTCAATCGACTGCAACAGCAGCGTATCGAAACGCTGGAACTGGCCATTGGCCGAGGGGGAAAACCATGAATGTCACGGCGAAGATTGACGCGCTGATCGGGCGCGAGGGCGGTTTCTCGAACGATCCGAACGATCGCGGAAACTGGTATCTCGGCAAGCTGGAAGGGACGATGTGGGGCGTCACGGCCGCCGAGGCGCGGGCGAACGGCTACCTCGGCGCGATGAAGGACATGCCGCGTGCGACGGCCGCCGCGATCTACGCATCGCGCTACTGGTCGCGACCGAAGTTCGACCAGATCGACGCGATCTCGACGACGCTGGCCGAGAAGCTGTTCGACATCGGCGTGAACGCGGGGCCGGCCACCGGGGTGAAGTTCATGCAGCGGGCGCTCAACGTGCTGAACCAGGGCGGCAAGGCGTTCCCTGACATTGCGGCCGATGGTGGGATCGGCCCGATGACCCTCGCGGCGCTGCAGGCGTTCCTGCAGCAGCGGGGGGCGGATGGCCATCGTGTTCTGTACGGCATGATCGCCGCGCAGCAGTCGGTGTTCTACATCGAGCTGGCCGAGCACCGCCCGGAAAACGAGGCGTTCGAGTATGGCTGGCAACTCAACCGCGCGCTGGGGGTGTGAGCATGCTCGATATCCTGAAAACGGTAGCGCCCTGGCTTGTCACGGCATTGACGGGTGGCGTGCCGGGTGTCGCGGCGATGGCCGCCTCGGCGATTGCTGACCGGCTCGGCCTGGGCGATGGCTCGGTCGAGGCGGTGACGTCGGCGCTGTCTGGTCAGTCGGTGACGCCCGAGCAACTTCTCGCGCTTAAGCAGGCCGACGCAGACTTCGAGCTGAAGATGCGGCAGGCGGGTTTCGCGCATGCGGAGAACTTGGCCGGGATCCAGGTGCAGGCCGACAAGGTCGCGGCCGACGATCGCGCGAGCGCCCGGCAGTATGCGGCGTCCGAGCACGATCACACGGCTCGCAACCTGGCTTACATGTACACCGTGGCGCTGTTCGTCGTGATCGGGCTGGAGTTCTATCTGGCGATCGGCGAGATCCGGATGCCTGACGTCGTGAAAAGCACGCTCGACACGCTGCTCGGCGTGCTGATCACGATGGTGATCGGCTCGAAGGAGTATTTCTTCGGCTCGTCGTCGCGGGCGGACAAGCAGACGGCGGAGATCACGCGTTTCGCGGTGTCGCCGGACATTACCGTGAGCGCGGGCGTGGTGCGAGGAGGGGAGGCGGACAAGTCACTTTGATCGCGCGCAAGCGCTGAGGAAGAACAGGGCGGCCGGTCGACGTGCGGGAACACGTCGGCCGGCCGCCTTTCCACTGTGCAGGCCAGTGAATCAGCCAAGGCCCTGTTACCTACCGGTAGGCGGGCCGGATTCTACACCAAGTTTAAAAAAGGCTTTCACAATGGCGGAACCCATCATTCCCTGGCTCGGCGGCAAGCGCCGTCTGGCAGACATCCTGATCTCCCGTTTTCCTGCGCACGAGTGCTACGTCGAGGTGTTCGCGGGTGGGGCGGCGCTGTACTTCCTTCGGCCGCCGGCCAAGGTCGAGGTGATCAACGACATCAACGGGGAACTGATCAATCTGTATCGGGTGGTGCAGCACCATCTGGAGGAGTTTGTAAGGCAATTTAAGTGGGCGCTGACGAGCCGTCAGGTGTTCGAATGGCTCAAGCAGACGGTCCCGGAAAGTCTCACCGATATCCAGCGTGCGGCGAGGTTCTACTACCTGCAGAAAAGTTGCTTTGGCGGCAAGCTGGAGGGGCAGACGTTCGGCACGAGGACGGCCGCCCCGCCGAGCTTGAACCTGATTCGGCTGGAAGAGGATCTGTCAGCGGCGCATCTGCGGCTTTCCGGTGCGTATATCGAGCGCCTGGATTGGGCTGAGTGCATCGATCGTTACGATCGCCCGCATACGTTGTTCTATTTGGATCCGCCGTACCTCGATACGGCCGGTTATGGCGTTGCGTTTCCGTTCGAGCAATACGAGAGGATGGCCGAGCGCCTGCGGACGCTCAAGGGCCGTGCGATCTTGAGCCTGAATGATCACCCGGAGATCCGGCGGGTGTTCGACGGATTCCATATCGAAACGGTGCCGATCCAGTACACGGTTGGCCTGGAGGCTGCGAGCCGCCATGAGGTGATTATTTCGAGCTGGGATGTCGGCGCCGAGCCGGCGGGGTTGTTCTAAAGCGGTTGACGGTGCGGTTGCCCACTTGTGCCAGGAGCAGCCGCACGCTTGCTTTACCGGGACAAGCTTGCGTTTCGCGAATAACAAGTGGATGCGATATCGAACTGCAATCTTCCTTGTTTTGATTTGGATGCCTAAGATATTGATGAAACTCAAGGGAGGTGCTTGTGGTGAATGCTCAAATTGATTGGAAGAGGGCTCCCAAGGGAGCGCGCTGGTGGGCACTTGATGAGGATGGGCGTGCACACTGGTTTGTGGCTCCGAATGTGGCTGCGTATACCGATTTCTGGTTTTCGGAACCGATACCTGCACCGCGCTTCGGCTTCACGGGAAACTGGAGGGAGAGCTTGACGGAGCGTCCAGATTGAGTGGGCCGCTCCAGCCGTCGAGTGCGTGGCAACCTCGTCCGCTCGACTCGCACCTGGCGATGGAGCGGCAAAATCTTAGGGATCAGACGTCCGTGTATCTCGGCAGAAGGTCCATGTCGACGAGGCGAATCTCTATTCGGTTCGCGGTTTCGATATGGCCGGGGTTGTCCATCGAGAATGGTGCGTCGATTACGCTGACGATGACCGTACCGATCTGCTTCCCGTCTATGGTAACGGGCAAAAGGGAGCGTGCTTCGGGCACCTGTTGCGACGTGATTGGCTTTGGTAGGTACAGCATCCATCCGACGCCGGGTTTGTCGTCGAACACCTGCTTGTCGGCATAACCCTGCGGCTCGACGGTCACGTATGCCGGGTTCGTCTGTCGAGCGATAGCTTCGACGATTGCAGCGACTTGCTCGGCGGAAAATTCGCGCTCGTCGTTGAAGTCGGCTTCGATCTTTTTCGGTCGCTCCTTGGCTGCGACGAGATAGGTCAATACCGCTCCAGTGCGTTGATCGTCGCCACCGTCCCACAAAGAGATGATCTGCGGTCGGTGCTCTGCTCCTTCGAACTCGGTCCGCAATACTGCCAGTGCGGCAGTCGTTGGAGTCCAGTTCTCAAACGCCGGATACAGGTGCGCTTCTTCTTTTGAGTCGCCGGTCAGGAACCATTGAGCGAACCGGGGGGCGCTAGCATGTATCGCCTCGGCGATCGATCCGAGTTGTTCAAAGACGGTCGGCAGGTTCGACGCATCATGCAGAGGATCTCGAAAGCGGGAAGTGATTTTCATGGTCAACCAGTGACGACGTAGGGAATTCCGTTTTCCGCGAGCGTGGTGCGGAAATAGGACATCGTTAGCGGAGTCTGGAAATAGTACTGGAGTTTGGTGGGCGGGTTTGCATGCACCTTCATCGCGCGCTCTTCTATCTCAACCGTGATTTTGGAAAGCCCTTTGAACCATGTAACCGGCTTCTTCGTCTGAGGATCGAAGAACTGATCATAGTCACCTTTCGCTTCCTGCAAGAGGCATTCCGGTTGCTGGAACCCGTCGAAATCGGTGCCGAGCCATGCCCATTCTTCGCTCCACCCTTCCTCGACACTGTACGGTCGGCCAGTGATGCGGCCTTGATACTCCCGAGGTTCACGATTCATGTGGTAGCGCCGACGTGCCGGCACACCGGTTTGCTCGGGCGGGCATTGCTTACACTTTTCTCCAGTGCGAGGAAGGGCGCGCACTGCTTGCGTTGCGCTGCTCTGATCCTTTGTCGTGTCACCCGATAGGCTCGCCGTTCCTGCCACCGCCGTCCCGCCCAACAAGGCGGCGCCAACTCGCGCCAATACTGGCCCAAGTTCCACCGCTGCTCCCTCGATTATCGGCACTGCCAGTCCCGCCATTTCGATCTCCCTCAATGTATTTCGGATGGTCGATACGCCATTTGATGACGCGAAGATAATCACGGAAGCGTTCATCGGCCGAGCGGCCGGGCCGGGTTAGCCACGCGCGTATCGCTGGCTTCTCGTAAAAATTCGGTGCGTACGCCTCGATTCGGAGAAAAGCGGCCACGTTCTCGTCGGACTGGATGTCGAGCCGAATAGCAGCGAGATACGCCTTCCAGAGGCGCGTCGGCAGCTTGTCGTCGTCTACCAACTTCGGATCGCCTTTGACGAGATCCTGTCGGATGCGCTCGACATATCCGCGTGCATCGATCTCGGCAAGACCTGCGACCTGTTCGTCTGTCAGTTCAAGCATGCGGATGGACTCCCTTCAGTGTTCCGTTCAATTCGACGAGCCAGTCAAAGGTCGGGACAAAGAACTGCATGCGCTGACTGAAGGTCATCAGTGATGCCATGTCCGCGGCTATGCGCGCGTCATAAAACCGAAAGAGCGCCATGCGTCCATCCGGCAAACGCACGTCGAGCCGATGACGCAGCTCGTCGGCCAGTGATTCGATCGGGTAGGCACTGATCAACCACGATACGCCAGTCGAGCCAGCGGCCATTGCAGAGAGCGCGTGTCGGATGCTGCTGGATGCTTGTTCCCAGGCGAGCAGCCATGGACCCGCGTCGGCGAGCGACGCGTCTGGTGTGCCGTCGAACAGTGCGACTGCTGCTTGAGATCGTTGTGGCGCGGAACCGCCGGCTGCATCTGCGAGCAGTAAGCCGTCGACGAGCGCATACAGGTGTGTTCGTATGGTTACCTGCTGTTGTCGCTGGGAGAAAAACGCTTCGATTGAGACGTTCGTCATGAGCCTATCCGCGTGCAATCATCGTCGCGGCGTTTTCTGCCGCAGACTTCAGGCATTCGAGGCAGAGCGTCGAGGACGGGGCCAGCCCAGTGGCGGCAGCGACGGCACTACCTGTCATTGCTTCGCCCGCGCCGACGTCGTCTAGTGTTGTGGCCGATTGGCTGGCGATGAGCGTGGCGCCACATGCGGTTTTCATGCCTTGGATGGCGGTGTCGCGGCCCGCAATTTGGTGCGGGTAACGCCGCCCGGTGGCGGGGAGAATGGGGAAGACCCCTTTGCACTGCGGGCAAAGTACCTTGTGACCCACCCCGGCGATGGGTTTTCCGTCAATGGTGGCGGTTGCGCTGCCCTCCAGCACACGCCCACCATGCGTCGTCGTGTCGCCGACGCATATCATGGCTCGGCCCATATCTTCTCTCGAACGTTTGGTTTTCGTATGAATTTACCATTTTCGGGAGGGCGGCCTGTCGGTTGTCGTGCTGCAATTCGGTCAAGTATCGTCAATCCGACAGGTTGTCGCGCGCGATCTCAGTATCGGTGGCGGTCGAATTCGGCCTCTAAAGCGTGCCGTAGCAGCCTCGCGCTGGGGGAGGTGGGTGTCTCTTCTTGAGCTGCGCGCGCGAGCTTGGCGAATTTCTTCAGATTCCGGCGCGCGCGAATCGCCTTCAGAACCAGACGCTGTTCGAGCGTCAGAATGCAGACTCAAGCAACTGCTGCTCGACTGTCAGCGGTCGTTCGCATTGTATAGATGATGGATCGACGCGAGTAAGGGTGAGCATTCATCTCACTTGTTAATTGATTCGCGATATGTCACAGTTAAAATGCGGCGACGGTTTGTGAGGTAGGTCACTGGGGATTGCATTATTTTATGAGTGGCTTAGATGAACTGTCAATTTTAAGGCAAAAGTATCTACGGCGGTGAGTTAATAAAATGGATGCAATAGAAAAACAATATTTCTCAAAACCCAGAAACCATATTGCTATGCGTCACTATATTTCATCCCTGATCGATTCTGGGAGGATTATAGAGGCTTCATTTTTTTGTGAAAAAATGCTGCTGGAATCCCAGAAAAATAAATATGCAAATAAATTAGCATTTATTATCGCCATAAAAAGAATGGATCCATCTGTCGCGAAGTATGACGAGGCTCTGGCGAATTCCGGCATGAGTAATAAAGAGAGATACATTCTTCATTGTCGATATTATTTTTCACTTCACAATAAAAAAGGCCTGAAGGACAGCTTGAATGCAGTTATGGATGAAGAATTATCAGACTTAGAGTCGCTTAGCGTTGTCCTCGAAGGCTTATTGTGGTTAAAAGATATTTATCTTGCGAGAAAATTTATTTCGCTTTATTTAAGAGGAGGGTCGCAAATTTCCCCGCGTGCTGAGAAGGAACTCAAGAGTATTTTGCTGGCTAGATTGGGTGAAATATTTTTGAATATATACAGGAGCGTTCGTGGCTAATTTTTATGTGTGTAAATTATTGAGAAAGCCAGGGATAGTGGTAGCAAGCACCATTGTGTACGGAAACGTGGAAATCCGACCCGCTCAAAAGCAGGATGTGGACGAATTGGCCATGTTGAGGCGCTCGATTGAGGCCACGAAGCTTGAGGCTGAAGTTGAAGTTGAGATTGCCTGTCGAATCGCAGTTATTGTGCAGGCTGAGAATCCCGACGATGCCGATATTCTCTCGGATCAGTATTTTGTGGAAGTTCTCGATCTGTTAACTGTTGAATACACAATGAGCCACCTTGCGGTGACGCAGTGTGGATACATAAAAAATCTCGATACTGGTGAATATCAAGTGATTACGAAGCATCAGTTTGCGCCGGCGATGTTGCTCATCAGGTCGCCGCACTCGATGCCGCAAATCAACTCTACTCAGCTTCTTGCATATCGTAGCGGGGATTTGCTTGATAGATATAAACGATCAATTCACTGGTCGAGAAATGCAAGGTGGGAGAGAAGCATACATTTAAGTCTCTTGTATCGCTGGTTTGCGATTGAAGCTTTATTCAAAGAGAATGAGAATGATGATGTTACCAGTCCGTTGATGCTTTTTCTTGGATTTCCGGGCGGCGCCTACTCCAAATATATTTCTCGAGATTTGCTAAAAAAGCTCTCCCAAAATGAGTCATACTCGAAGTGGAAAAGGCAAATGAAGACTGTTGTCGATAAAATTAGAGATTTTCGAAACGCTTCCGTGCACTCTGGATTTCGAAGTGTCGATTGTACGCCTGATGACTTGAGATTATACGGGCGCTTGATGTCGGTTGGTCTCTCTCGCTGTCAAAGTGCAGTCCAGAATGGAGTATTGAACGGCTTAAAAACCGTCCCTGAATTTAAGGAATACGCTGGCCTAATATTTGAAAATCGACCGGATGTCGAGGGGGACACTATTGGAACTATTGTTCATATCTTGGATAACGATCATTTGAAGTATGTGCAGACCACATATTTCTAGGCATTTGAGTCCCGCGATGTGCCCCACTACGGTCGTGTTCAAAGTAGACTTTTCGTTGCCCGTATCGAGCGTCTGCGACGGATCGGTAGCGGTCGGTCTCTAAACAGGGCCGCTCGACGTTTACTATTCGGCTGTCGGCCATTAGAAGACGTTCATTCTACTGACACATACGGTTCGAAATCGACGCGCTTCGGTCACTCAACCACTTGGACGCCGAGCAAATCCGCCAAACTCCTTGTGCTCAATACGGGAATGCGCCTTGGTGAACAGCCGGTGCCTAGATGATCGGACGTCAAATCGATAGGGCCAGTGCCGATGAGCGCCGTTCCACGCGGTAAAGCCAAGGATGAAGGCTCGGAGCGTCCCGCTCAGCGGTGAGTCGCGAGAGACGCTCCGGACGTGAAATGCCAAATAAGGCCCCAAATATCCAGGCACTTTTTCTGAGCTACGACCTTATAATTGCGGTGTTCGTCCATGACGTAGCGATGCGCGCGAGAAATGATGAATCCGATGTTGCCGGACAGGAAACGGTTTGCTCAAGATCCGGCTGGGTACAGCCGTTCTGCGTGGATGCGCTGGGCGATGATCGCATCACTGAACGGAGCCGAGCTTGATCCCTTCAATCAACCAACCAGTGAAGACCTAAAGAGCCCGATGCTGTGGCTTACGCAGGCAGAAGCGATGTCTCAAGCCGCGTCCGTTTTAATCAGAGTCGAGCCTTCTTTCGGTAACATTCCGCCGGCAATGCGAGGTATTTGCGACAGCCAGTATTGCGCCGTTGCGCTAATGTTAGTGGGTTTTAGCTTAGAGGTATGCCTGAAAGCGATGATCATCGTTAAAGATGGCGTCGAGGCTTATTCGGACGCGGAGCGAAATTATCTAACCCATGACCTCAAGAAGCTTGCGGCATTTATGCTAGATCTGGAAGCCAAGGATCTTGCCATTCTAGAACTGTTGACCCACTTTGTCTCATGGGCCGGGCGATACCCTGACCCCGGCAGCAAGTTCATCGATAAGCACGATAATGTATTCGAGCTTGCCGAGAAGCATCAAATTTCGGGGCACGATCTCTTTAAGCTTTCCTCAAAAGTAATGCAATACGTGCGTACGTTGGTTTAATCAACGTGGATGCGCATTGGTAATTTCCGAGAAAGAGCTCTTTGAAATAAATTATTCGTCTATTAATTTATTCGTGGAGAAATTCGATGAAGGATATTAGAAGGCGCCCTTACCGAGCAGCGCCGGAGTTAGTGCCGGAGGAGCTTATCGGAATGAGCGGTACGTGCCCCATTTGCAAAACAGAGACAGCGATTCCATGGCTGGAAAAGATGGAATTTCCGAAGCATCCGGTCAAGTCAGTTCGCGGTGGGCACTGGGTGCCAGTAGGTATTCCTCTCAGGTGTTCTTCCGAAGCCTGCAAGCATGACTTCTTCATCAACGTGCCACGTCTGCCCGACAATAATCGGTGGTCGCTCTATGGCGACGAGGCCGCACGGTATATCAGTCAGCCGCCTGCAGAGCACTCAACAGAGCCGCTGAATTTTTATTGCGTAACACTCGTTGCGTTACATAAGCGGCAGCACGAGAGAGTTCGCAAGCAGATTTACAATCTCAAGAAATCAATTCGACCCGGTGAAGATCCAGATTCCTGGGTGCACCACTTCACTGAGATATGGGATAGCAAGCCTGATTCGGAAAAGTTTCGTATTTCAAACAAGGTTGCGAAGATAGGGCATGCCAAAAAACTCGCGAAGATCATTCGGGATGCAAGGCCGGGGTTGGCCACATTCAATATCTCCGGGTGCGTGCGAGTCCCTGGCGAATCGAAGGATCGAAAGAGGATTCTGAAGCAACAAAAAGAAAGCGTATTTTCTGAGGCGGTGCTGACCACGCTTAGGGAGTTCAGATGTCAGGGGAAAAGCGTCAACTGGATATTCGATAATGTTCAAGACACGACTTTAGGAAGTAAGGTGGAGGGGTGGGCCTCCGAGTGTTTCTTGGGACTACAATACACACGGTTATTTTGCTGGTTATCGGCGGGAGCAACGATAATTGAGCCATCATTTGTTCGCCCCGGATCTCACTTCTTGCTTGAGGTTGCCGACTTCATCAGCTATTGCGTTGCACGCGATTTTGAGCGGGCAATCATCGGTCAACGCCCCGAGTTTCCTTCTAGCCTTTTCGGGAAAGGTTTCTACCAAGGAACTCTTGGTAACGGTGACGTGGAGAACATATGGAGCGTGGGGCTTCCTTTGAAAAAATTCTATGGCTTGGAAGTCGCCGCAATTTGATCTGGACGAACCGAAAGCCGGTGGCAAGCGTCGGTGTTCATGCTGCGCATAGTCTCTGACCGGTGCGCGGAAATAGCTTCTCGACCACGTGTTGCTCTTGCGCGGCGGCGTGCCCGAGTCCCGAACCATTCGTCATACCCACCATCGCCGGCGGGTCGAGGCAGTGTGCGGTCCTCCGCAGAACCAAAAGCGGCGTTGCCTCGCATGTACACAGGCAACTGGACGGTTGCAAACGGACGTTGCAGGCGAAAGAACAAGTGACGGCAACGGGTCGGCAACAGGCGGCCCGAAAAACGAATATGCAGGTCTAGCTTTGTGTACTCGCCCTTTGCAGATACGGCGAAGGCGTCGTTACTGCATCGGGCGCTTCAAGTTGCTTTGCAACAAAGTGGCGGCCGACGTCCACAAACACGAAAGCCCGCAGCGAGCGGGCTTTTTTGCGTGCTACAAATTTGCTAAAGCAATAGGGAGGAGCCTTGTCAGGTAAGGCTTTCCACTCTCATTCCATCCCCTGAACTACGGGGTGCCCAGCCGACAACCCTTACTAGCGTAGGCGTGTCCATGGTGACGATAGGCACAAGGTCAGAGTTTGACCCCCGTACGATCTTCGATCTGCTTCTTGATAAAGCCTTTGGCGAGGTCGCCCAAGAGTTCGATCGTGAACCCGCCGGCCGCAAGCGCCCCCTCCTTGGTTTTGGCCCAAACGTCTGGGCTGCGGATCGAATCCAGAAAGTCATGTCCGGCCCAACTCAGGCGTCGGAACCCGTAGCCCGTCATCGAGCCTGCGCCTGCGGAGTCAATCAGGCCGGCCTCATCGATTAGCGAGAGGTGGTAGTCGATTTGATTGTCGTCGTAGCCCTGCACTTGGACTTCTTGGTCGTCTGCGCTGATGATGAGGACATCACCGCGCTCCATAGGTAGGCTTTCGAGCTTCAGTAGTAGCTCGCGGATTAAATCCATATCACGCTTCATTTTGACCGTTTCCTTAGAGGTCTTCTGGGGCTGGAAAATCTTGGCAGCCAACGCGCATAATGCGGCCAATGCGATTCAGTCGACGCGTGCGCATGATCCGCTTCATGCGCGGCCGGAATTGTGGCTTTCGACGGCCGAGTTTTCGTTGCCGTGTGATGAGCCGGTCTTCGGAGCCAAGCTCACCGAGATACAGGCCGTCCGGACCATAAATTTCTTTGTCAATGAATCGGCCAACATGACGCCCGTCGTATGTACGGAGCTGGTCTTCATCCCGATAGCCAAAGCACACACCGCTCCATGTCCATAGCCAGTCCATTCTTCACCCCGTTTTGTATGATAGATAGGATTATCGTACATGGACGTAGGTGCGGCTCATATGCGACCGCCGACCATTGATGAAGTGGGTGATTTGAGTGATTTGCTCAACGTTCGGGTAAGCGCTAGGTCTGAACGACTGCTTGCAAATGCATTAAGCACCCGCTTTGCGTCGGGAGCAGACGATGCTCAAAACGGCGAACGTAGGTCTTGGCGTAGATTCGTTCACAAAGTCTTGTCAGATAAGACGAAGGTGCTACTGCATCACCGGGGTGACGGTTGCAGGCGTTGATGTGGGGTGCGTGCTCATGTGACCGGGAAAAGTTGCTTTGGCCGCCGAAGTTTACCAGCGGCCTGAACGGGGGCGCTCGAAGTTCGCTATTCAGGTCGATGTTGGTGATGGCGAACAGCAGCTACCGGCCAAGACCGGGCCGTTCATATGTCGTCGTTCGGCCAGTTCTCGATGGTCAAGGCAGCCACACTGCCTGCCAAAAAATTGACGCATAAATCGAAACTCTTACTCGCGCCTACCTAGAAATTAAAAATAATTATTGTTTATTATTTTTAATTGTATCGTTCTATTGTGGGGCTGGCAGAGCTTTACTATCCTGCGGATACCTTCGTAACGGCTCGCGGGACGTCGGCAACTGCTGCTAGGCCCTCTGCCTATGTCCGCGCTTTTTTCGCGTCTGTCAGCCATGAGTCAACTTTCACGTACCGTCATCCTCAATGAGTTCGTTGTAGCAGTCGAGATCGAATCAGGAACAACACGCGCCAAGATTTCTATCACTCGCCCCGGCGCGAAGCGATTGCCTTTCTTTATGAGCATCGAGCCATATCTCAATGCCGGGTTGACTGAGCAGGAGGCGCTCGACCATCTAATTGAAATTTCGTCCGACAGCATCACGAACGTGGTCGAGGAGGCGAAGAGGTTTCCTCGGCTCTGAGCGGGGGGAGCTATCCGGCCGCGGTTGTGTAGTCGGACGACGAGAGGGAGGGCTGACGACTCTGAACAGGGAGGTCGTTTGGGCGAGGCTACGGTTTTGGCCGGCAAGCGATCTACGGCTTCGGTTGCCGTGACCGCGCGTCTCCTGAAAGTGATCTTCTGGCGCGCACGAACCGTTCGTCGTGCAACTGGCGAAGGAGCGCGCCGAACATGTCGGGACCGCGATCTGTCTCGTGATACTTTTCCAATCTTTTTAAAGATAGCCAACTAGCTATGTGCTGCTGATCCTTGCAACTGACGCTTCGAGGAGTAGCCGGCGCTCACCATGCTGCCAGCGTGACTTTCGGCGTAGTTTTTTATTCAAATCCTCGCCCAGCGGCATGAAGATGCTGCTGCATCATGGGCGTGTGGTTGGTCGTGACGTCGGTGGATTGCGTGCTCATTTGGCCGGGAGAAGTTGCTTTAGCGGGGGAGTTTACCAGCGGGCTGGGGAAGGGGCGCGGAGTTGGTCTTTTGGCCAGGTGGCGGGGGTGAGTGAGAGAGTTGGCGGGCTGACCGTGCTGCTTCGAGGCGGCGGCTACGTCGGGGCTGGAAACGCGTGACCGGCGCATGTTGACGAGTCGCCTGACGATGCGCGGCCGGGCGGATCTGTCGGTGGAAAAGACGATCGCGCTGAAAGGGTTCAAGGAAGGCGTGGACGGGGAGTTTCTGATCGAGGCGGTCGAACACACGTTCGCCTCGCGGGGCTGGATTACGGTGGTGACGTTGAACGGAGGGAACAAGGGCAAGGCGAAGGTCGGGCACAAGAAGAAGTCGGGCAAGAAAATCGATCTGGTGGTGTCGGCGCCGACGTAACGCGCAGCACGAGACCGATGCAGGCCGCTCACGGGCAACCGGAGCGGCCTTTCTTTTTTTACGGGGATGGGATGGGTGACGAGAAGCAGGAGGGGCTGGCGGTACAGATCGCCACGCTCACGCAGCAGATGCGATCGGTCGCGGCGAGCGTGGAGGACATCAAGCGCTCGGTGCAGCCGTTCGCGGATCTCGATCGCGGGTTCGCCGAGATGCGCGTGCGCGCGGAATCGGTGCGCGAGGACGTCGGGCTGCTGTGGGCGAGGTCGCAAGCCGAGGAGCGGGCGCGCCTCGACCAAGCCGGCGATATCGCCGAGGTGGACCGGAAGGTCGATGCCATGAGGAACCGGGCCACTGGCGCGGTTTGGGTGCTCGGCATCGGTCTCGGGGCGGTGCAAGCCTTCGTCGTCGGCTCGATCGTCTGGGTATTCACGCACGTCAACGAGGCGGACGTGCTCAATCGACTGCAACAGCAGCGTATCGAAGCGCTGGAACTGGCCAATGGCCGAGGGGGAAAGCCATGAATGTCACGGCGAAGATCGACGCGCTGATCGGGCGCGAGGGCGGTTTTTCGAACGATTCGAACGATCGGGGGAACTGGTATCTCGGCAAGCTGGAGGGGACGATGTGGGGCGTGACGGCTGCCGAGGCGCGGGCGAACGGCTACCTCGGCGCCATGAAGGACATGCCGCGCGCGACGGCCGTCGCGATCTACGCCTCGCGCTACTGGTCGCGGCCCAAGCTCGACCAAGTCGACGCGATCTCGACGGCGTTGGCCGAGAAGCTGTTCGATATCGGCGTGAACGCGGGGCCGGCCACCGGGGTGAAGTTTATGCAACGCGCGCTCAACGTGTTGAACCAGAACGGCAAGGCGTTCCCGGACATCGCGGCCGATGGCGGCATCGGCCCGATGACCCTCGCCGCGCTGAAGGCGTTCCTGCAGCAGCGGGGGGCGGACGGGCATCGCGTGCTGTACGGCATGATCGCCGCGCAACAGTCGGTGTTCTACATCGAGCTGGCCGAGCGCCGCCCGGAGAACGAGGCGTTCGAGTATGGCTGGCAACTCAACCGTGCGCTGGGGGTGTAAGCATGCTCGACATTCTGAAAACGGTGGCGCCGTGGCTTGTCACGGCATTGACGGGTGGCGTGCCGGGCGTCGCGGCTATGGCCGCCTCGGCGATTGCTGACCGTCTCGGCCTGGGCGATGGCTCGGTCGATGCGGTGACGTTGGCGCTGTCCGGCCAGTCGGTGACGCCCGAGCAACTGCTTGCGCTGAAGCAGGCCGACGCGGACTTCGAGCTGAAGATGCGGCAGGCGGGCTTCTCGCATGCGGAGAATCTGGCCGGGATCCAGGTGCAGGCCGACAAGGTCGCGGCGGACGATCGCGCGAGCGCCCGGCAGTATGCCGCGTCCGAGCACGATCACACGGCGCGGAATTTGGCCTACATGTACACGGTCGCGCTCTTCGTGGTGATCGGGCTGGAGTTCTATCTGGCGATCGGCGAGATCCGGATGCCTGATGTCGTGAAAAGCACGCTCGACACGCTGCTCGGCGTGCTGATCACGATGGTGATCGGCTCGAAGGAGTATTTCTTCGGCTCGTCGTCGCGGGCGGACAAGCAGACGGCGGAGATCACGCGTTTCGCGGTCTCGCCGGACATTACCGTGAGCGCGGGCGTGGCGCGAGGAGGGGAGGCGGACAAGTCACTTTGATCGCGCGCAAGCGCTAAGGAAGAACAGGGCGGCCGGCTGACGTGCGCGAACACGTCGACCGGCCGCCTTTCCACTGTGCATGCCAGTGAATCAGCCAAGGCCCTGTTACCTACCGGTAGGCGGGCAGGATTCTACACCAAGTTTAAAAAAGGCTTTCACCATGGCGGAACCCATCATTCCCTGGCTCGGCGGCAAGCGTCGTCTGGCAGATATCCTGATCCCCCGTTTTCCTGCGCACGATTGCTACGTCGAGGTGTTCGCGGGCGGGGCGGCGTTGTACTTCCTTCGGCCGCCGGCCAAGGTCGAGGTGATCAACGACATCAACGGGGAACTGATCAACCTGTATCGGGTGGTGCAGCACCATCTGGAGGAGTTCGTACGACAGTTCAAATGGGCGCTGACGAGCCGGCAGGTGTTCGAATGGCTCAAGCAGACGGTCCCGGAAAGTCTCACCGATATCCAACGCGCGGCAAGGTTCTACTACCTGCAGAAAAGTTGCTTTGGCGGCAAACTGGAAGGGCAGACGTTTGGCACGAAGACGCTCGCGCCACCTGGCCTGAACCTGCTTCGTCTGGAGGAAGATCTGTCAGCAGCGCATCTGCGGCTCGCCAGTGCGTTTATCGAGCGCCTGGATTGGGCGGAGTGCATCGATCGATACGATCGTCCGCATACGCTGTTCTATCTGGATCCGCCGTATCTCGACACCGCCGGTTATGGCGTTGCGTTTCCATTCGAGCAATACGAGAGGATGGCCGAGCGCCTGCGGACGCTCAAGGGCCGCGCGATCGTGAGCCTGAACGATCACCCGGAGATCCGGCGGGTGTTCGACGGATTCCATATCGAGACGGTGCCGATCCAGTACACGGTCGGCCTGGAGGCTGCGAGCCGCCGTGAGGTGATCATTTCGAGCTGGGATGTCGGCGCCGAGCCGGTCGGATTGTTCTAAGAAACCGGCGTGCTAACTGAGCTTCGACGCTAATTCAAGTGGCACGCCATGCTGGGTAATGTTGGACGCGTGTTTGGTTGGGTCGTAGTGATGCACAGAAAAAAGGGCTCCGGATTACCGGAGCCCTCCCCCCCTACATTGCATACGTCGGTTGTGCCCGCCCCCGGAAAGGAGGGAATTGAACAAGACAAGGGCGAAACACGCCTTTCGTACGCACTAGAGCCATTTCAAGCCGATACCACCGAAAACATTAGTCGGCGGAAGTACTGCAATCGGCTCGCTCACCACACGTAGCCGGCACTTGCACCAACTGCTACCGTGCCGCGCGTATTGGTCGAGCCACCGCCCTTCAGAATCCACTTGCCGTTAGCGGTATACGTAGACAGACCAAATGCCACGGCCGACTGTCCCGCATAATTGCCGCCTGCTACACCCAGTACGCTCTTGCCAGGTGCCGGTGCCTGGGGCAGCAACCCAAGGGCAACCGCAGACGCGGTTCCGGCATAAGCGTCGCGGCGATACCCTTCCATATCGGAGCGCAGGCCGTTCAACTGATTGACATTGACGGCATCGGTGCCTGCAGTACCGGGCGCGACATTGGTAATCTGGCGTTCGTTGCCGGCCGAGCCGACTGATACCGAGTTATCACGATCCGCAACCGAGCCCGCACCCAGTGCGACCGAGTTGCTACCCGATGCATTGGAGCCCTGGCCCATTGCAGTGCTGTTCGCGCCAGACGCCGCCGAACCTTGCCCAACGGCGGTGCTACCCGGGCCGGAGGCGACCGCGCCCTGACCAAAGGCCGAGCTGTTGTCGCCGGAAGCGGCAGCGCCGTTGCCGACCGCGGAGCCGTTCTTGCCGGTAGCCGTGGTGCCATCGCCCACCACCAGCGAGTTCTCGCCGGTGCCAGGGGCCCAACCGCCGCCACCGCCACCGCCGCCACCACCGCTACCGGTTTCGAGGTCGCCGACGCGGCCGTCGAGCTGGGCGTACTGCTGCGCGAACTGCTGCTGCAGGTCGTATAGTTGGCCGCCGTTGACCGCATCCATGCTCCCAGAGCCGATCAGGCCGGGCGCGATGTTCATCAGCTTGGTACCGCCCGTGCCACCGAACGTCACGCTGCCCAGCCCGATGTCGTCATAGACCACCGCGCCGAGTTCCTTGCCGTTCTTGTCGACCAGGCCCGAGGCCTTGAGCTGCGCCAGCGTCACGGCTTCGTCGTCCTGGCTGGCATTGGCGACGCCCGACAGCGTGCGTGCGCCGTTGGTGCCGGCGAAGTTCACCACCGAGCCAGCCGAGGCCGCGGCCACCGTGATCGCGCCGCTGGTCGGGTCCTGCTGAACCAGGCCGATCTGGCCGTTGGCGAGCTGCTGGTTCAGGTTCGTGATCTCGAGCTTGTTGCCGGCGATATCCGAGGTGTTCTGCTGGACCTGGAGGTTGGTGGCGTAAAGCTGGCCTCCCGTTACCGCGTCGGTGCTGCCTGCCACCACGTCGCCGCTTTGGATACCCGTGAGCTTGCGGTTGCCATCCGTGCCCGTGAAGTTGACGGCCTTGCCGTCGGTGTTCGCGCCGACCGTGAGGTTTGCGCCTGCGCCGGCTTGCTGGACCAGACCGATGGTGCCACTGCTCATTTCGTCGCGAATCGTCGAGATGGCGCCTTCGTTGGTGGTGACGCGACCGTCGAGGTTGGTCACCGCGGAGCCGATCGAGCTGACCGTGGTGGTGCCGCCGTTGCCGTCGCCGACCGTGAAGCTGGGAGCGGAGATCGAGCCGTCGGCGTTGACGGTCGAACCGGCGCCGATGGCCTTGGCGACGCTGTCGGCGGTGCCGTGCAGTTGGGCGCCGTTGACGGCGTCGGTGCTGGTGGCCGAGACGGTGCCAGCGGTGACGCCGGTGAGCTTGCGGGTGCCGGCGGTGCCGGTGAAGTCGACGGCTGCACCGTCGGTACCCGCGCCAACCGTCAGGTTCGCGCGAGCCGATGCCTGCTGGACGAGGCCGGCGGGAAGGTTCGAGAGCTTGTCGTTGAGGGTCTTGATATCACCCGTGTTCTGGGTGATGCTGCCCTTCGCTGCAGTCAACGAGGTGTCGAGCGCGCTGAGTGCGCCGCCGATGGTGGTTTGTGTGCCCCCGTTGGTAAGCGTATAGCTAGGGCCGGTTACGGCGCCGGTAGTCGCGTCGATTTTCGCACCGCCCCCGAGGGCGGTGACGACCGGCGTGAGCTGGGCCACATTGACTACATCGGTCAGTGCAGTGCCGGCGGCTATATTAATGATCTGACGCCGGAGTGTCGCGCTACCGATGGATACGGCGTTGTCCCGATCTGCGACGGAACTGACGCCGATAGCGACGGACTCTCTGCCGGAAGCGGCGGCAGAGACACCGAGAGCCACGGAATGGTAGCCGCTTGCGCTGGCGGACATGCCGAGTGCAGTAGTGGCTTCCCCAGCCGCGTTGGCCGAAGTACCAATGGCGGTATTGTTCATGGAGACCGCGGTGGCGCCATTGCCGATCGCCGTAGAGTTCCGGCCGTTTGCGGATGCCGACGCGCCGAATGCGCTACCTGCTTGGGGGTTGGCGCTGCTGCCCAAGCCGTAGGTGGTGTTTTGCCCGGTTTCACTACCCAACGTGCCGATCGAACTGGTCCCGATACTCGGCACTGTGCAGATGCCGCTAGCGTCGACCACGCCGTTAGTTCCGTCGGGTGTTTTGCAAGCCTCGGCCTCAGCCGCTGCAACGCCACCGATTGAGGCGCCGCCAAGTGCAAGTGCAATCACCGCGCCGCGCGCCACGCGTGCCGATCCCTTCGATCGCGACTTCGCAGTTTCCGCCGCGGCCGTCCACGTTCCCGTCGCCGCGTTCCAAATATTTCGATATGTCCGGTTCATTTTCTCGTTTCCTTTCAATTTGAAAGATATGAACCAAGAGTACAGACTTCACTTCTCGGGGGCAGTCAGCCTATCCGGAAGACGACGCATTTTCTTGTAGGCCCAGTCCTATATGCGAGAAAGCGCTTCAGTCTTTATGCGAGCCGATTGCAGCGGTACTAGGTGTCGGAACTGGATAATCGATGGGGTGGGGGATCGTTTCGCCGACTGTTAGCTAATTGGTTCAACGAAGGAAGCGTCCGAAACCTTCGGGACCATCATTACAGTGTCAGGCATCGGAGTGGCAGGTGTGGGGAGAGGCGGATTTGCGGCGTAGGTTTTGGCGTGGTTTTTTTATCAAAGCCTTATTGAATGAGGTGAAGTCACTGCTGCATCATGGGAGTGACGGGTGCAGGCGCTGCGGTGGGTTGCGTGCTCATGTGACTGGGAAAAGTTGCTTTGGCCGCTCGAGTTTACCAGTGGGCTGGACGGGATCGATCGAAGGTTGCCATCCGGCCAGGTGCTGGGGAGGACCAAGCGGCTGCTGCCGGCGATAGCGGCCGGTCAGGCGCTACTTGATTTCGACTCGCTGGCGTCATATCCGGCAAATGGACCTACAAAGATGAATCCTTTCGAGAGTTTGTCGCAGACTTCGCTCTGACTGGGAAAATGCGCAGTGAACTCCGGCCACGCTTCCTTCACGAACTCATCCCACATCTCTGGGTCGAGTTCGTAAATCTTGCCGTCTGGAATGTCCACGAACTCGAACCCACGCCGTGAGATTTCCAACACGGCACTTGTTGCACCTGCTTCGTGATTTTCTCCCGTGACAAAGACCGGCACATAAGCCCCGGCCATGTTGCTCGGCATTTCTTGATTTGCGCCGCGCCTGATGTGCAGGGTAACCCGAAACAAGCGGGGCTTTTGCTCGTTCTCCCTGCTCCCAAACATTCTTAGCATTGGTTGCCTCCTCTGGGGCACTATTTATATGAAGTACAGGAGCGATCACTTCCGGACGACAACTGCCGATTCTGAACAGCGCGAGCGTAGGCCTTGGTGTAGCGTAGGTTTGCGCGCTGATCCTTTTCAGATAAGGTGCAGGTACTGCTGCATCACTGGAGTGACGGTTGCAGGTACTGACGTGGGTTGCGTGCTCATGTGACCGGGAAAAGTTGCTTTGGCAGCCCGAGTTTACCAGCGGCTCGCACGGGATCGGTCGACGTTCGCCATCCGGCCAGTTGTCACCGATTGCGAGTGGCAGCTACCGGCCAAGAGTGGCTGTGGAAACCTGCCGGGCGACGTCCCCAAGCCGTCTACGTCCCGATCTGACTATCTTGTTAGTGCCAGAATTTCCAGGACGGCTTGTGTGGCTGGACGGCAGGGGCAGGTTGCTTCGGATACTTGTAGTTGGCGTTGAATATCCATTCACCGTCGACCCGCAGGAACTCGACTTCCGACTCGATCCAAGGCTTGCCACTCCTCATGAAAGCCCCCAAGTAATCCTCACACAGTTGGGCAAGCTCTTTTGAGATGACTGCTTTATCGTCGGAATCCGCATTTTTGAGCTTGTAGTCGATGCGGTGATCATCGAGCTGAATCGTTAGTTGCCCCTTTTCCCAAGACTCAGGTGAGCAGCGAATGGCTTCACGAATCAAGGCGGTGAGGGCTTCTGTGTAACCGTCGAATTTATCAGCCATTTTCCGAGATCCTAAAGTACGTCCATTTATGATGAGTCGTTATTGGATGGTCGTGCCGCACGACCAAGCAGACTCGATTATCTACGATCAGAGAGACGGTCATGGCTTGGTGGCGGAGATCGGTTGCGGATTCAACCCGTCGATGCAACGAATTGATGAAAACGCTCAGCCGGCGTATCAAAGTCTAGCGTCTTTCTCGGACGCTCGTTGAGCCGCCTTGCTATCGCGTTGAGCGTGGCCTGGGAATAGTCCGAGAGATCAATTCCTTTGGGAAGATACTGCCTCAGGAGGCCATTTGTGT
>NZ_VWWC01000160.1:0-16239 GCF_011753175.1 Burkholderia sp. Cy-637
CCGGCCGAGCTGCCGCCGAGGCTGCCGAGCGCGCCGGTGACGGTCGACACGAGGCCGGTGATCGGGGCGAGCGGGCCGCCCGAACCGCTGCCGGAGCTGCCGCCGAGGCCGCCCAGCGCGCCCGTCAGGCTGCCCAGCGCGCCGGTGATCGGCGCCAGCGGGTTGGAGCCGTTGCCGCCCGTGAGCAGGCCGCCGAGCGAGGCGACCGTGGTACCGGTGGCCGATACCGTCGAGCCCAGGCCCTTGGTGATGGCATTGCCGCCGCCGGTCGACGAGATCAGGTTGCCGGCCTGGTTCAGGCCGCCGCCGATGGTGCCGAGCAGCGTGTTGACCGGCGCGCCGAGCCCGGTCGCGCTGCCGATCGTCTGCGTGGTGTTGGCGATCACCGAGGTGATCGGCGTGATCGCCGAGCTGACGGTCTGCGTGATCTGCTGGACCGGGCCGGTGGTCAGGACCGTGCCGAGCGTGGTGCCGCCGTTGGCCACCGCGGTGCCGAGCGTCGAGACCAGGCCGCCGACCACCGAGGTGACCGGCGCGAGCGGCGAGAGCGGGCCGCTGCCGAGGCTGCTGACCAATTGGCCGGTGCCGGTGACGGCGTTGCCGAGCTGCGATACCACGTTGCCGGTCGAGCCGAGCGTGGTGCCCAGCGGGTTGGTCGAGGCGCCGAGCTGGCCGAGGCCGCCGGCCAGGCCGTTGCCGAGTGCGCTGACCGCGCCGCCCAGGCTGTTCACCACGCCGCCGAGGGCCTGCGTCTGCGCGTTGCCGAGGCCGGGCAGGGACTGGCTGGCGATCGTCGAGCCGATGCCGGACACCGCCGTGCCCGCGTTCGAGACCACGTTGCCGGTATTGGCGACCACGGTGCCGAGCGCGTTGACCGAGGAGGTGCCGCTGCTGGTGCCGGAACTGGTGCCCGAGGACGTACCGCTGCTGGTACCCGAGGAGGTGCCGCTGCTGGTGCCGGAGGACGTGCCGGAGCTGGTGCCCGAGGAGGTGCCGCTGCTGGTACCGGAGGACGTACCGGAACTGGTGCCGGAGGACGTGCCGCTGCTGGTACCGGACGAAGTGCCCGAGGACGTGCCGCTGGTGCCTTGCGGCGTGTTGTTGCCGCCGCTGGAGCCGCCCGTGCCCTGGCTCAGGGTGCCGGAGCCGCCGCAGGCGGAGAGGGAAAGCATGGCTGCCACGGTGGCCGCGATCAAAGTCGTCCGGAGCGTGCCCTGCATGATCGGTTGAGTGTCCATTTCGTCCTCGCAGTGGTGTTGTGTGATCTGTGTTACCGCGACGAAGACTCTGCAACACTCGTGCCACGCGATTCGAATGCCTCTCGAAGACGATTCCCGGCGCCTCGGAAAGCCTTGTTCCATCTAGGTTTAACGATTGCTGAAAACGATTTTTAATCGTTTCGAAACGATCACCGCCAGCCCGATATTCGGGGTTCCGTAACGTAACGTCACAGGATTTCCGTTACGCCGCTCTCGTAACGTGGTACGGCGCGATACGGTTCACTCGAACGATTGTTTTACTGGTGGATTAGACAGGGTGATCTAACCTATCGTTAGCCCTTATGGGGGTGCCGCCGAAAGATAGTAAAAATTGTGATGGCGAGGGAACCGCCGATCGCGAAATTCATAAAAAAAGTTGGAAAGAAAAGGTGTTCGGATTAAGATTCGTCCGTGCATGCCCACGAGTGCACGGCAACATCAAAGTGGAGGTGCCTATCGAAAGTATTGCAAAAGTGTTAACTGGCATCGAAATATGTTAAGAGCTCCTGGAAAAACGAGCTATAAAGAAATGGCTGGAGCCGGACGTCGAAGCCGGTGAAGGTGGACGGCCAAATATGCGAGGCGCATGAGGCCAACGAAACTCAAGGCACGAGGATTACCATGAACGCACTCATCAATCGCTTCCTCAAGGAAGAAGACGGGGTTACCGCTGTCGAATACGGTCTCATCGCGGGCCTCATGGCAGTGGCCCTGGTTGCCGGCGTCACCGCGCTGTCCGGCAGCATTCAAAACCTGTTTACCTATCTCAAGGGCGTGCTCGACGCAGCGCGTTAACCCTGAATAGGGGCGTGTCTCCGTAATCGGGGGTGCGGTCGCCAATTCGGCGTCCGCACTGTTTAAGCACGTCGTTGGGATGCTCGATGATTCTGCTTTTGAGTGTCGGGATATTCCTGGCTTGGGTGGCGCTGGTCGCAATTGCCGATTTCCGTTATCGGCGTATTCCCAATTCCTTGGTAGTCGCCGGACTCATCTGCGCGCTGGCATCAGCGTCGACGGGCCATAACCCATTTGGCACCCCCTTGCTTGGCGCAATAATCGGCGCCATGGTTGCTTTTGTCGGATTGTTTCCATTTTTTGCATTCCGGATGATGGGGGCGGCCGACGTCAAGGTGTTTGTGGTGCTGGGCGCCTGGTGCGGGGCGATCCAATTGTTCTGGTGTTGGGTATTTGCCAGCCTGGTGGCCGGCATTCACGCGCTCGGCATTATGTATTTGACCGGCGCATCAGTCCGGTCGCTGTGGCAGCGAAATGGGGCGGCATTTGCGCTGGGAGGCTTTCGCGGGGCGCCTTATGCGGCGTTTCTCGTGATCCCGGCCGCGGGATGGCTGGTGTTTCAGATCGTTACGGGGAATCTGCGATGAAGACGAAGCTTCTCGCACGACGGGGCAGGCGGGAACGGGGGGCGACGTCGGTCGAATTCGCGCTGATGCTGCCGCTGTTCTTCATGGTGCTGTATGCAGTCGTGACCTATGGACTGATCATTGCCGCCCAGCAGAACCTGACGCTTGCCGCCACCGAGGGCGCGCGTGCCGCGCTGAACTACCAGGTGAGCACGTCCGCCCAAGCTGCGCTGGGAGCACGCGCCGCCGCTGCCTGTACGGCGGCCACCAATCTGACCGGCTGGCTGCCGGGCGTGACCTGTTCCTCGACGCCGGCGGGTACCTGTTCATACGATCCGTCGATGTACTGCATCAAGGTGACGGTCACCTATGCCTACACGACCAATCCGCTGATCGCGCCGTTGCCGCTGATCGGCATGTTGCTGCCGGTACCGTCGGCACTCACGGGTACCGCGACCGTGCAGATCAGTCCGGTGAACATCATCTAGGAGGAGCGTTCATGGCCTTGTGCCGAATGACGGGGTGCTCGGGTGCCGCACTAGCGCCGACGAGAGCTTGCTGAACAGGATGCTCATACAACAACCATGGCCAACAATCTGACGAAAATTCTCGCGGTCGCCCTGATTGCCATCGCGCTGCTGTTAGGCATCTTTGCCTGGGTGCTCGGCCGCAAGCCGGCGCCGGTCGTCAATAACGCGCAGCAGGCGACGCCGGCGAAGCTGTTCCCGGTGGTGGTGGCGGCGCATCCGCTGAAGGGCGGCCAACCGATTCCGGCCGACGGTCTCAAGGTGCAGCAGGCCGCCGCCTTGCCGGAAGGGGCATTCGCCGACCCGGTGCAGATCGTCGGGCGAGTGCCGATCGCCGATGTGCCGGAGCAGGCCGCCGTGCTCGAGAGTTCGCTCTCATCCGGCGTGGCCGATCAGATCGCACCGGGCGAACGTGCGATCGCAGTGAAGGTCGACGAAACGAACGCGGTCGGCAACAAGGTGCGGCCCGGCAACTTCGTCGATGTCTTCCTCAATCTCAAGAAGGATTCCGCCGCTGGCACCACGCTCGCCGGCAATGGCGGCTCCGAAGTCCCCAAGACCCAGGCCAAGCTGCTGCTGTCCAGGATTCGCGTGGTCGCATTCGGTGATGCGACCACGGCGCGCGACTCGTCGGGCGGGGCGCTCAACGGCGTGCGTACCGCCGTGCTGGCCGTGCCGGCGGCCCAGGTCGACGCGCTGACGCTGGGCGAGGCGAGCGGCAGCCTGACGCTTGCCCTGCGCAACCCGCGTGACGAGGAGGTCGCGACGCAGACCGTCGCGATGCAGGTCGGTGCCGACAAGGATGCGATGACGCGCGCAGCCCAGGGGCTGAGCCTGTCCGAGCTGTCTCGCGGCACCGCCGACGCGACGCCGGCGCCGCGCAAGGCCGCGCCGGCGCGCGTGGTGGTTCGTCACTCGGACGGAGGCAATATCGAAGTGATACGGGGCGGGCGGGCCGAATCGGTCGCCTATTGAGTGAAGCGCAACAAGCAGCTTGCAACTGACAGGGAGAGGTCCGGCTGCGGGCCTCCGACACAATGAAAAAGAAACTGATTGCATTGGCCATTGCAGTGAGCGCACTGGCGCTGTCGTCCTGGGCAAGCGCAGCCGGCCCGGAGGCAGGCGTCGACCTGGCGGTTGGCGCGCAGCGTCAGATTGCGTCGGGGCGCAATCTCCAGCGCGTGGCGGTCGGCGACCCGGCGGTGGCCGACATCCTCATCATCAAGGGCGGCGGTGGTGTGATGCTGATCGGCAAGAGCGCCGGCACCACCAACGTGATGCTCTGGGAGCGCGGCCGCAGCGAGCCGACGGTCTATACCGTGCATGTGACGAGCGGCGCCGCGCATGCCTTGCTCAACGATGCCACGCCGCGTGTCGACACCTATGGCGACACGACCGTGATCTCCGGCTCGGCGAATACGCTGGAAGCGCATCAGCGGGCTGTCGACGTGGCGAATGCGGCTGCCGCCGCGCGCGCCGCGGCGCAGCAGTCGAGCAGCGCGGGCGGCGGGCAGGGCAAGGGGCAGGCGGGCGGCGGCGCGCTCGGCAGCGGCGGAGGTAATGGAGGTGGCGGCGGCGACAGCGCCGGTCCGAACGTGGTCGACGCCTCGACGATCAGCGGTCGAAACGTGGTACAGGTGGACGTGCGGGTGGTCGAATTCAGCCGTTCCGCGATCAAGCAGGCGGGCCTGAACCTGTTCAAGTCGAACAATGGATTTTCGTTCGGTTCGTTCGCTCCCAGCTCGCTGCAGTCGTCGAGCTACAACCCGTCGGCGGGCCTGACCGTGACGGCGGTGTCGCCCATCACGTCGGCCTTCAACCTGGTGGTCGGTTCGACTTCGCGAGGCATCGCCGGGAACCTGTCGGTGCTCGAGCAGAACAATCTTGCCCGGATCCTGGCGCAGCCGACGCTGGTCGCGCTGTCGGGGCAAAGCGCGAGTTTTCTGGCCGGCGGCGAAATCCCGGTGCCGGTGCCGCAGTCGTTGGGCACGATCTCGATCGAATACAAGCCCTATGGCATCGGCCTGACGGTCACGCCGACGGTGCTCGGGCCGAATCGCATCGCCCTGAAGGTGGCGCCGGAGGCGAGCCAGCTCGACTTCCTCAATGCCATCACGATCAACAGCATCACGGTGCCGGCGCTGACCACGCGTCGTGCGGACACCACGGTCGAGCTCGGCGACGGCGAAAGCTACGTGATCGGCGGCCTGGTGGATCGCGAGACCACCTCGAACGTGAGCAAGGTGCCTTTCCTTGGAGACCTGCCGATCATCGGCGCATTCTTCAAGAGTCTGAACTATCAGCAGAACGACAAGGAGCTGGTGTTTGTCGTGACGCCTCACTTGGTATCGCCGATTGCGGCGGGCGCGAGCCTGCCGTCGACGCCGGGCGAGCAATCGGAACAGCGCGACGGTCCGGTGTGGCGTTCGTTCCTGGGTGGCATTCTGGTGCCGGACGCGGCTCCGGGGTTCTCGAAATGAGCGCGCCGGAGCGGGGAAACATGAGCGGCCGGACGCGGCGCACGGGTATGCGTCGCATTACGGGGAGTGTTCCACATGAACGCGAGAACTCAATCGTTGGCTGAGCCTGCCGTCACCGATCATTTCATCTGCGCTTCCACGCGTGTCGAGCACGTGCGCTGGCTGGCGCAGACGCTCGTCTCGACGGGCGCGGTCGAGTCGTCGCCGCTCGAGGCGGCCGCGCTCACGCAGCGCATCGGTGGCCTGAATCCGGCCCTGGTCTTCATCGATTTCGCCGGCGACCAGGCCGCCGCCAGCACGGCCGTGGCGGCCGTGCGCACGGCCTATCCGGGCCTGCCGGTGGTGGCGCTGGGCACCCTGGTCGAGCCGGAGAGCGCCTTGTCCGCGCTGCGCGCGGGCGTGCGCGATTTCGTCGACCTCTCGGCGCCGGCCGAGGAGGCGCTGCGCATCACGCGCGGCCTGCTCGACAACCTCGGTGAACCGACCAGCCGCCACGGCAAGGTGCTGTCGCTGCTCGGGGCGCGCCCGGGGATGGGCGTCAGCACGCTGGCGGCGAACCTCGCGGTGCTGCTGCAGCGCAAGGCGGCCGCGCAAAGCCGCCGTACCGCGCTGATCGACCTGGGCCTGCCGGCCGGCGACGGCGCGCTGTTCCTCAACACGCGCTGCGAACTCCATTTCGTCGAGGCGGTGCGCAACCTGCGCCGGTTCGACCGGACCTTCGTCAATACCGCCTTCGCCCATCACGCGAGCGGTGTCGCGCTGACCACGCTGCCGCCCAACCTGGCCGACCTGCGCGAAGTGTCCGCGGCCGCCTGCACGGGGCTGTTCAATCGCCTGCGCGCCTTCGTCGACCAGCAGGTGGTCGATCTCGGCGGTTTCACCAACCGCGAATTCATCTCGCAGATCGTCTCCCTGAGCGACGAGGTCTGGCTGGTCTGCGACCAGGGCGTGGCCTCGGTCGTGTCGGCCGTCGAACTGCTCGGCGACCTGCGCGAGAAGGGCATCAACCTGGAGCGCGTCAAGCTGGTGGTGAACCAGTACGACGCGGCGATCGGCCTGCTGCCGGCGCAGATCGCCGAGCGGCTGGATGTCCCGCTGCTCTCGACGCTGCCGTCGCGGCGCGTGTCGATCGGACATGCGGCGAACCAGGGGCGGCTGATCGTCGAGGCCGCCGAGCGCGACCCATACGTGAAGGCGCTCGATGCGCTGAGCGAGCGGCTCACGGCCGGCGTGCCGAGCCTGCCCGGCGCGCTGCCGCCAGCCCAGGCACCGGCCGGCGGCCTGTCGGCGTTGAAACGATTCATCCACTCCACCACGAAGCGGTCGTAAGCGATGGCACACGACGACATCCAATTTGCCGACGGCGCCGCGCCGTTCTCCCAGACGCAGCAGTTCCACGACATCAAGAACGCCGCGCACGAGCACCTGCTGACCCGCATCGAGGAGCTCGGTTCGGAGTTCGGCCGCTGGTCGCGCCAGGCGATCAACCAGTTCGTCGATCTCGAGATCGACAGCTTCGTGCGGCTGCGCCGGATTCCGCTCAACGAGAGCGAGGTGCGCGAGATCGCCGAGGCGCTGACCAAGGAGCTGGCCGGCTTCGGCCCGATCGAGGACCTGCTCGGCGATCCGCTGGTGGAGGACATCCTGATCAACGGCTACAACGACATCTACGTGTCGCGCCGCGGGATCCTCGCCAAGCTGCCGATCCGCTTCACCGACAACGCCCACCTGCTGCGCATCGTGCGCCGCATCCTCGCGCCGGTCGGCCGCCGGCTCGACGAATCGAACCCGATGGTCGACGCGCGGCTGCCCGACGGCGGGCGCGTCAACGTGGTGATCGAGCCGCTGTCGCTGGACGGCCCGGTGGTGTCGATCCGCAAGTTCCGCAAGGATCCGCTCAAGCCCTCGGACCTGCTCGAGAACGGCACCTACAACGACGAGGTCTCGGTGCTGCTGGAGGCCGCCGTGCAGGCGCGCTGCAACATCCTGGTATCGGGCGGCACCAGCTCGGGCAAGACCTCGCTGCTCAACGCGCTGGCTTTCCACGTGCCCGAGACCGAGCGTGTGGTCACCATCGAGGACACCGCCGAGCTGTCGCTGAACCACCCGCACGTGGTGCGGCTCGAAAGCCGCCCGGGCGGCTTCGACGGCACTGGCGTGGTGAGCATCCGCGACCTGCTGCGCAACACCCTGCGGATGCGCCCGGACCGCATCATCGTCGGCGAAGTCCGCGGCGGCGAGGTGCTCGAGATGCTGCAGGCGATGAACACCGGCCACGACGGCTCGATGGGCACGATCCACGCGAGCTCGCCGCGCGAATGCCTGTACCGCCTCGAGATGTTGGCCGGCTTCGCCGGTTTCCAGGGCACCGAATCGAGCCTGCGCCGCCAGATCGCCAACGCGATCGACTTCATCGTGCAGATCGGCCGGCTCTCGAACGGCCGCCGCCGGATCCTCTCGATCACCGAGGTGACGGGCATGTCCGACAACATCGTGGCGACCCAGGAGCTCTATCGCTACGACGCGCGCGTCACGCCCGAGGGCGAGGAAATCGACAACTGGGAAGCGCTCGGCATCCATCCGCATTCGCCGAAGCTCGCGCGCTTCCGCAACGTGCTGATCGGCAACATGGGCGCGGCCGGCGGTTTCGGGCGCAGCGGAGGCTTCAATGTCTAGCGGCGTGCTCTGGGCCCTGTCGTTCGCGCTGATTCTCGCTGCCGCCGGCGTCTGGCTCTGGCGCGGCAGCCAGATGCGCGAGGAGAGCGCCCATACGCGGCGTTTCTTCGACAGCCGGCTCGAACCGGGCCCGCGAGCCGCCGCCGCCGCGCCCGCCATGAGCGGCGCGCCGGCCGGGCGTCAGCAGGCCGCGGCGGCGCCCGCGAGGCCTCAGCCGGCGCCGGAGGGCGTTGCCGCCTGGCGCGCGAAGGCGGATGTCCTGCTGCGGGGGCTGAGCGATCGTGCCGGACTCGACGAGGTCCGGCCGGTGCTGCTGATGCTGATCGGCGCGGTGGTGCTGGTGGTGCTGTTCGCGGGGATTCGCGGCGGATGGGTGGCGGCGTTCGCCGCCCTGATCGGCGGCGCGACGCTGGTCGGGCTTTGGGTGCTGCGCCGAATCTCCGCGCGGCGCCTGAAGATCGTCCGTCAATTGCCGTCCTTCCTCGACGGCGTGGTGCGCTTGGTCACGCTCGGCAACAGCGTGCCGGCCGCGTTCCAGGGCGCGCTCGGCACCACCGAGATGCCGCTGCGCCTCTGCCTCGATCAGGTATCGAGGATGTTGCGCACCGGCGTCGAGATCGATCGGGCGATGCTGCATATCGCCAAGGAGTATCGGATCCGCGAATTTGAGCTGGTCGGATCGGTGCTGCGACTGTCGGTCAAGTACGGCGGCCGGGCCGATGTGATGCTCGAACGCATGTCGACCTTCATGCGCGACCTCGAACAGGCCGAACGCGAGCTGCGCGCGATGTCGGCGGAAACGCGCCTGTCGGCATGGGTGCTGGGGCTGTTGCCGATCGCGGTGGGCAGCTTCGTGGTGTCGACCAACCCGAAATATTTCATGGCGATGTGGATGAACGAATCCGGGCGCGTCGTGCTGTATGTGGCCTTCATCCTGCAGGCGATCGGCGGCTTCATGCTGTATCGCATGGCGCGACTGAGGTAAGGGAGCGGGCATGGATGCGAATCGTTTGGGGGCGGTCGCTTTGGTGCTTGGCGCCTTGGGGGTGCTGCTGCTCGCCGGCATGGCGATCTTGCGCAGCCTGCTGGTGCAGCGTAGCGAACGCACCTTGCTGAAGGCGCTCGATCAGCGCGTCGAGGCCGGACGCGCGGCGGCATCGCGCGCCGGGCAGCAGGCGGAAGCCAAGCCCCGGGAGACGCCCGCCTCGGGCCTGGCGGCGTGGCGCACGCGCGCGGAACAGATCGGGATGCGCTGGCTCGACAGCGGCCTGGGCAAGCAACTGGTCGCGGACGAGGATCGTCAATTCCTCGAGCAGTGCGGCTACGTCGAGGCCCGGGCTCGCGGCTTGTTCCTGTTCTCGCGCGTGGTCTGCGCGAGCGTGTTGCCGCTGGTGGTCCTGATGATCTCGCTGGCCCGTGGATCGGGCGGCAAGTCGCTGATCTATATCGCTTTCGCGATCGCCATCGGGTTCATGCTCCCGAAGCTCTACATTCGCCGCAAGGCGGCCGCTCGGCGGGAGAGCGTGGCCGAGGAAATGCCGCTGTTCGTCGACATGCTGCGGCTGTTGCAGGGCGTCGGCCTGTCGCTCGACCAGAGCATGCAGGTGATCTCGCATGACTTCACCACGATGCTGCCGGTTCTCTCATGGGAGCTGGGTGTTGCCCAGCGCCAGTTCGCGGCGGGCCGCACGCGAGAGCAATCGCTCGCGCGCCTGACCAGCAGTTTCGACAACGAGGACCTGCGCTCGATCGTGCGCCTGCTGATCCAGGTGGACAAGCACGGCGGCGCGGTCCAGGAGCCGCTGCGGATGTTCGGCGATCGTCTGCGCGACGGGCGCCGGGCCTTGCTGCGGGAGCGGATCGGCCGTCTGACGGTGAAGATGACGGGCGTGATGATCGTGACCTTGCTGCCGGCCCTGCTGATCGTGACGGCCGGCCCGGGCATCATGACGGTCGTCAGTGCGCTGTCGCAGATCAAGCGTTGAAGCCGAGGCAAACAAGGAGCGGATCGAGATGAAACGATCGACATGGCGCATCGCGATCGCGGGCCTGCTGGTGAGCGTGCTCACCAGCGGCTGTTCGCTGTTCAAGGAGTCGAACTACGGCCTGGGGGCGCAAGCCGAGCGAGCCGCGATGATGCAGGCGGCCAACAAGGACGACCCGCCCGATACGCCGGGAATGTATCTCAGCCTGATCGACCGGATGCAGCAACAGGGGCTGTTCTACGCGTCGCTGGCGCACATCGACGCTTATGAGAAGCAATACGGTGCGTCGCCCGACACACATCTGCTACGTGCCGATGCGTTGCGGGCGACCTCGCAGCTCGATGCCAGCGAGCAGTTCTATACACAATTGCTGAACACGCCACTGGCCGCGCGCGGCTATCGGGGCATCGGCCTGATCGCCGGTACGCGCGGCGACTTCGCGCGCGCCGCGAAGATGCTCGATCAAGCCACCTTGCTGGCGCCGACCGACGCTTCCACGCTGTCTGATCTCGCCTATGCGCGGATGCGCACCGGCGACCTGGCCGCCGCGCGCGTGCCGCTGATGAAGGCTGCCGAACTCGACCAGAAGAATGCCCGCATCATCAGCAACGTCGCCCTGTTCCTGGTGGCCAGCGGCCATCAGGACGATGCGCAGGGGCTGATGGGCCAACAGCATATGGCGCCCCAGGTACGCAGCGACATCCTCAACGACGCGGCGCGGGTGGTGGCTGCACAGCGCACGCGGCAACTGGCGGCCGTGCCGCTCTCGGTGCCGGCGGGCGCGGACCGGGCAGGCCCGGGTGGACAGCCGATCGCCAGCAACGACGGGTTCGACCTGGCCGCGCCGCTGTTGCAGCGATTCTCACAAAAATGAAGACGGATACGGAGCCGACCATGCCTCATTTTCATTTCCAGCGCCGTCGCCAGGACGTCTTGCGCGTCGCGATCGCGCTGACGGTCGTGGGTGGCGCATTCAGCGCGTCGAATGCGTTTGCCCAGGTGCCGGACCCGGCGCTGGTGCAACTGCAGCAGCAACTGCAGCCGATGCAGGGCTCGTCGCTGCTGGCGCCTGCCGACGCACAGCCGCAACCGGCAGCGGCCGTGCAGCAGGTGCAGGCGGCGCCGCAGCCGCTGCCGGTGGTGGCGCCTCAAGCCCAGTCGGTTCCGCCGTCCCAGGCCGTCCAGGCGCAAGCCGAGGCGCCGGTGTTGAGCGCGGCGCCGCCGCCCGCGCAGGTGGCGGTGCAGCCCGCGCCTCCGGCGGACGTGCCGCGCCCGCTGCTGCAGCGGCCCTCCGACATCGGCCCCTCGACCGAAGCATGGCTCGATCTGCAACGCAGTAATCGCGCCGCCTCGAACAACGAGCACCCCTTCGAGGGTGCCGCCGCCACGTATGCCTACGAGCGTTACCTGCAGTCGTTCAGGAGGCCGATTCCGACCTGGTTCAACTCGGTTCAGCGAGTGCAGGGCGGCGGCTCGTCTGGCGGCGGCGATTCGCAGTCGCAATAAATCGTCGAGGGCATCATGAAATCCGCACAATCACGTTCCGCCGGCACGTCGACAGGGAAGCCCAGCATCGCCGGCCGCCGTCGGGAGCGTGGTTCGTTCGCCGTCATGGCCGCGGTCTTCCTGGTGGTGATCGCGGCGATCTTCGGCGTACTCGATGTCGGCAATACCTACCTGCAGCGTCGCGACCTGCAGCAGATTGCCGACATGGCGGCCGCCGCCGGCGTGCAGCGGGTCGACAATCTGTGCACCCAGGCACCGACCAGCGCCACCAACAGCGCCACCGTCAACGGCCTGAATACGAGCCAGGGAGACACCATCGCGGTGACCTGCGGCCGTTGGGATCCCACCGTCAATCCCGCGCCGAGCTATTACCTCGCCAACACGAATACCAGCGGCGATCCGAACCGCCTCCAGCTCAATGCGGTGCAGGTCAATGTCACGCGTCAGGTCCGGCATATGTTCGTCGGGCCGTTGCAGACCGTGCGTGCCACCTCGACCGCGCGCGCCACCGCGATCGACGTGTTCTCCGTCGGCGCGACGCTGGCGCAGCTCGGCGGTACCAGCTGCTCGGGCACGCCGGCCTCGTCGTCGGCGAATCCGGGTTTGGTCAACGGCCTGCTCGGCGCGCTGCTCGGCTCGAAGTCGGGGCTCAACCTGAGCCTGGTGTCGTACCAGGCGCTGGCCTGCACCAACGTGCGGCTCGGCGATATCGCGGCCTCGGCCGGGGTCGGCACGATCGACCAGTTGCTCGCGCTGAATCTCTCGCTGTCGCAGTTCCTCAAGCTGATCGCCAATGCGCTGCAGCAGACCAGCGTGGTCAATGCCAACCTGCAGGCCAGCCTCGGCGCGCTGCAGGCGATGATCTCGGCCAACGTGAACGGCGGCAATCTCAACCTCGGCGGCCCGAACGGCCTGCTGAACATCGCCCTGGCCAATACCCAGTCGGCCGCCACCGCCACCGTCAGCCTGCTCGACCTGATCATGGTCGGCGCCGAGGTGGCGAACTCGAACAACGCGGTGGCCGTCAACATCCCTTCGGTGGCGCTAGGTGGGCTGACCGGCACCCAGCTTCAGGTGCAGATCATCAGCCCGCCGTCGATCGGGATCGGCGAAGGCGGCATCAATCCGGCCACCGGGCAGTGGCGCACCCAGGCCTCGACGGCGGCCGTCGGGCTGTACCTGGTGGTCGATCTCGGCCTCAAGCAGGTGCCGATCGTAGGGCCTCTGCTGCAACTAGTCGGCGTCAATGTCGACGTGACGCTGCCGCTCTATCTGCAGGTCGGTACCGGCAAGGCCGTGCTCAACTCGACCCAGTGCGCGCAAACAGCCGCCGCGAGTACCGCCACCATCACGGCCACGCCGGGCGTCGCGAACCTCTGCATCGGCACGCCACCGCTCAATTCGAAAGGCATGATCAGCCTGTCGTCGACCTACAGCTGCAAGTCGCCAGCGCAGATCATCAACGCGCAGATCGCGCCGTTTGGCATTCTCAATCTTCTGCAATTGACCGTTTCGGTCTCGAATATTTCGGTACAGGTCCAGGGGGCGGCGCAGACCCATACCTTCAGCGGTGTAGCCGGCCTCGATTCCGACTATTGGACGGTCAACTCGAACGCGCTCGGCTCGGCGCTCGCCAATGCGCTGGCGCAGCTCGCTACCGCGCAGATTTCGCCGAATCTGGGCCTGCTTGGGAACCTGATCTCGGTTGCACTGCCCTCCAACTTCGTCGGGACCATCCTCGGCATCCTGCAGCCGGTCCTGGGCCCGCTGCTGTCCGCCCTCGACGTGGTTATCGTTCCGCTCCTGAACCTGCTCGGCGTGCAGGTCGGCGCGGCCACCGTGCACCAGATCTCGCTGACCTGCGGGGTCGCGCAGACGGTCTATTGAACGCATTGACTGGTATTGGCATCCGATGAGAAACACACCTGCAATCGAAGGGCTCGACCTCTATGTCTGGGAAGGCAAGGCGGACATCGTCGACCGTGTCGCCCGCTGCATGGCCAGCTTCGACGTGGAGGTGATCCGGGCCGACAACGTGGTGCTGTCGGCCGAGCGCGCGGCCGCGCGTCCGTCGCTGGCGATCATCAGCGTCAGCATGATCGAGAGCGGCGCGGCCTTCCTCAGCGAATGGCAGGCCAATATCGGCATGCCGGTGGTCTGGGTGGGCGCCGCGCGCGGCGGTGGCGATGCCGCCAGCTATCCGCCCGAGTACTCGCACATCCTGCCGCTCGACTTCACCTGCGCCGAGCTGCGCGGGCTGGTCTCGAAGCTGGTCGCGCAATTGCGCGCGCACGCCGCGCAGACCTCCGAGCCGGCCATGCTGGTGGCGCATTCCGAGCCGATGCAGGCCCTGCTGCTGGAGGTCGACACCTTCGCCGACTGCGATACCAACGTGCTGCTGCACGGCGAGACCGGCGTCGGCAAGGAGCGCATCGCGCAACTGCTGCACGAGAAGCACTCGCGCTACCGGCACGGCGAATTCGTGCCGGTCAACTGCGGCGCGATTCCCGACGGCCTGTTCGAATCGCTGTTCTTCGGCCATGCCAAGGGATCGTTCACCGGCGCGGTGGTGGCGCACAAGGGCTATTTCGAGCAGGCCGCGGGCGGCACGCTGTTCCTCGACGAAGTCGGCGACCTGCCGCTCTACCAGCAGGTCAAGCTGCTGCGCGTGCTGGAGGACGGCACGGTGCTGCGGGTGGGCGCCTCCGCGCCCCTTAAGGTCGATTTCCGGCTAGTCGCGGCGAGCAACAAGAAGCTGCCGCAACTCGTCAAGGAAGGGTCGTTCCGCGCCGACCTCTATTACCGGCTGGCCGTGATCGAGCTGGGCATTCCCTCGCTCGAGGAACGCGGCGCGGTCGACAAGATCGCGCTGTTCAAGTCCTTCGTGGCGCAGGTGGTGGGCGAAGAGCGGCTGGCGGCCTTGCCGGACCTGCCTTACTGGCTGGCCGACGCGGTGGCGGATACCTATTTCCCCGGCAACGTGCGCGAGTTGCGCAACCTGGCCGAGCGCGTCGGCGTGACGGTGCGCCAGACCGGCGCCTGGGATGCGGCGCGGCTGCAGCGCCTGGTGGCCCATGCGCGCGCCGCGCAGCCGGTGCCGGCGGAAAGCGTGGCCGAGGTCTATGTGGATCGCAGCAAGTGGGACATGGGCGAGCGCAATCGCGTGATCGCGGCCCTTGACGCCAACGGCTGGCGCCGCCAGGATACCGCCCAGCACCTGGGCATCAGCCGCAAGGTGTTGTGGGAAAAGATGCGCAAATACCAGATTTTCGACGAAGAGCCCGAAGCGCGTGAAAGTGAGGGATAATGCGAGGATTGCGGTCAGAATTACAACTAATCTGTGCAGGAATCTCTACATGAGCCATAAACGGGTTTTGGGGCGGACATTTATTGCAGGATTGGTGGTGGCGGGCGGGTTTCAGGTAGCACAGGCTCAAGGCCTGGCGGGTAGCGACAACGCGGCGCCCGCGGTTTCTCCTGCCGCGCAGTCCTCGGGCGGCGTGGTGAATTCGGCGCCGGCCGCGCCGAGCGCCTTGCCGCAGGCCGCCCAGCCGACGGCGGGCGATAGCGCAGGCACCACGCAGAGCACCATCGACGAACTCCAGCAGCAGATCCAGTCCCACGCGCTGACCGAGATGCGGACCGCGTACAACGGCAGCTATGGCGCGAGCCTGCTGTTCAACATCAAGGACGGCACCTATTACGTCGCGCTGTTCCAGCAGAAGGCGTTCTGGCGCGTGATCAAGACCAGCAACGAGGCACGCGCCGAGGCGGTATTCCGCGATTTCTCGAAGCAGGCCGAATCGCTGGCCGGCTCGGAACTGCAGGCGGCACGCCTGGAAGCGCAGAAGGCTCAGACCGACAAGCAGATCGCGGTGGTCCAGGATCGCGCCAACCGGCTGCAGGCCGATCTGCAGATCGCACGCGAGCAGCAGGCGGCGGTCAACAACCGCCAGAAGGCCACGCGTAGCGAGACGGCTTCGCTGCAGGCCCAGCGCGATGCGCTCCAGGCCCAGCTGCGGCAGTTGCAGATGCAGGTTCGTTCGCTGCAGCGCCAGGCTGACGCCGGGCTGCCGGGCAACCAGTAAGCGCGGGCAGGGCGCTGCCGGGCGAGATTTCCTGCTTGGCGCGCCGGATCGCTGGAAGGTTCGCGGCAGTACGTGCCGTGTCAAGTCCTGAAATAGGTTGACAGTGTTCGACGCTAGAACGCCCGATGCACCGCATCGGGCGTTTTGTATTTGAGGGCGCTATGTGGCCGCTCATGGTTGTAGATATGCACCGACTGTTCGACCATCTTCTTGGCTTGATCCAAGTCGGTGGGGCGATGCAATAAGAACTCACCTTTCAAGATGCCATTGACCCGCTCGGCCAGCGCGTTCTGATAGCAGTCGTAGCCATCCGTCATCGAGCAGCGCAGGCCGTGACGCCGGTGAATCTCCTGGTAA